>JBLINN010000228.1:0-7200 GCA_047639325.1 Paracoccaceae bacterium
ATGATCCCAATGCTGAAGATTGGTCATGATCGGCATGTTGTTGGTTTCAAGCATATAAAGGCCCGGCGTGAACACATCCGCCAGCTGGCCTTCGTGCACAAACACCGCCGCCTGGCCCTCGCGCACGGTCAGCTTGGCCCCGTACTTGATCTCGTGGTCTTCGCGCTGGAACCGCCAGACCATCGTGTCGCGGGTGTCGTCCACCCAGTGAATGACGTCGATGAACTCGCCGGTCAGAAAATCGAAAATACCCATGTAGTTCTCACTTTGGCTTGCTAATGGCAGATACTGTTTTAGGTAATTTAGGTGCCTTTACAGGCTTTATTTGCGCGCCTGGTTTGTTGCTTTGTGCTTGATACCCGCGCTCGGTACGAACGCTGCTGGGCTGGTAGCCGTCAACAAGCATGGTGGGGTTAGATTTCGCCATTGTCATTCTCCTCAACATCCAAAAATTCAATTGACCGAATCCCAGTCAACGAAACAAGCCCGGATCGCCCTGGACTTGGTTCGCTCCATTGGCCGGTCTTGTCTTCTATATATAGGCGTTCCAGGTAAATATCACTACGAGAAGCATCACTTGCGGCAAGAGAGGTTTCACCGAAAAATCCCCGGATCACCGTGTCATCTTCGAATGTCAGTATGACCAGACATGGATCACGGGCGTTTCCGAAGGCAAAATCATGAGCGCGCTGAACAGGGTGAACGATCGGCATGGAAAGACGTCGCAATATCGTATTGTTCCATCCGAAATACGAATTCCAACCTAAAATCAGGCCGATCAATGACGGAAGAACCAAGACTTCGAGAAACAAAGCCAGATTGGTTGAAATATTGGCAGATTGGTTTGAACCTGAAAAATAATCCACGACCCAAATTGCGGGAACTCTCAGAAAAATCACCGCCAGTTGGATAAGAAGGCTGAAAATGACCGCTTCGATGACAAGATCGGAAGTCTTTGCGCGCACCCCAAGGGTAAACCGCGATCCGACGATGATTACCACATAGCCGGCCAACAGATACCGGGCAAAAAACTCAAATGTTTCTGGCGTAAGAAATTCGGCCATTATCACAACGCCTGCCCCATAAGATCGCGCGCGATGATCCGCACCACAGGGCGGGCCTCTTCCGCTGTCATGCCCGGTGTCAGGCGGGGATCATACAGCATTTTCAGCAACAGTTCGTCATGGTTGGTCAGCAGGGCAAATTCGTCGTCGTCGTTGAAGATCGACGGGCGGGCGCGCGGGCTGTCATTGGGCAGGCCCAACCCTTGGGCGATTTCCTCGTGGATGCACGACAGGCGCACCAGATCGGGGTGTTCGGCCCGTATCAGCGCCACGGCGCGGATATAGGTGTTTGGATTGCGGCTGCCGGACACGGCTACCACAAGGCAGTAATACGACCGGGGCAGGTTGCGAAACAGGTTCAACTCGGCCTGGCTGATATCGGGCACCAGTTGCATCAGTCGTTGTTGCAAAAAGTCGCTGTCATCTTCGCCGGCCACAAAGACGTGGAAATTGGCGTTGTTGGAGGCGCTGGTGATCGGGTGGCCGGTCAGGCGCGCCAACCGGGAAGTATAGTTGGTGATGCTAGCCAAATCCTTGGTGCGCTGGGCCTGCGACACGCTGGCACCGAATTCGGTGCTCAGACGCACCGGGCTGGACCAGCGGCTAAGATGGCCGGTGGCGGCGGTGCCGTTTGCAGGGGTGGCGGTGCCGCGTGAATATTCATCAAAAAACGCGATGGTTTCGAAATTACGCGCCAGATCATCAGGGCCGAACGCGGTGTCCGGGCCACCACCATCGGTGCGCAACAGGCCGCGCGTCAGCAGGTCGTTTTGCACCGCCGTATAGTATCGCGCCAGATCCTGGCTGGCGGCAGAGCGTGGCACCGGGGCAGCGGCCGTAACCGTCGGGCGGGCCTGCGGGGCAATCGACGTGGTCTGGCCCAGCTCGTCACACGATGCAAGCGCGCCCGCCACGGCCAGTGCGCCGATGCCGCGCACCAGTCGCCAAATATGCCCCAATGCCCCCATTTGCGCGACCTTATTCCGGAACCGCAACGCCAGAGGTATCGCCAACGCCATCCTTGCGCGCCTTGGCCGAGGCCAGAGTGTCGCGCAGTTCGGCTTCCATCTTTTTCAGTTCCTCTTCAGCGGCAGCACGGCGGGCTTTGCCTTCGTCCGCGATGGTTAGGCTGTCCTGAATGGTGCCGATCAGATCGGCGTTGGCTTGTTTCACTGCTTCGATATCAAACACCCCACGCTCCATTTCCTGACGGATCACTTTGTTGCTGTCACGCAGATTGGCGGCGTTTGAGGTTAGCAATTCGTTGGTCAGATCATTGGCGTCACGCACGGCGGCGGCGGCCTCGGCGCTGCGCTGAATGGTGACGGCCTGGGCCAGCTGGGTTTCCCAAAGCGGTACGGTATTCACCAAGGTCGAGTTGATCTTGGTGACCAGCGACTTGTCGTTTTCCTGCACCAGACGGATCGATGGCAGCGATTGCATGGTCACCTGACGCGTCAGTTTCAGGTCATGCACCCGGCGTTCCAGATCATCACGCGCAGCGCGCAAATCGCGCAGCTCTTGCGCGGCCATCACCTGATCGCCTTCGGGGGCGGCCTTGACGACCGCTTCGCTTGCGGGGATGTCGGTGCCGTCCAGACCTTTCAGCTTTTCCTCGCCTGCCGCAATATACAGCGCCAACTCGTCGTAAAAGTTCAGCGTTTTATCGTACAGCATGTCCAGCGACTTGATGTCTTTCAGCAGCGAATGTTCGTGCCCCAAAAGATCATCGGTGACCTTGTCAATCTGGCCCTGCACCTCTTCAAAGCGGGCGGTAAACTGGGCAAAGGGGGCGGCACGCCCCAGCAGGCGTTCCCACCAGCTTGCCTTGCGGCGCACGTCCAGCTCGCTGACCGAAAAGCCGCGAATGGTGGTGACGATATTGCGCAGGCTGTCGCCAGCCGGGCCGACATCCTTGTTGCGCACATCCGCCAGCATCGCCTGGCTGATTTCCTGTAATTCAGCCTGCGCGCCGGACCCGAATGACACGATTGAATTGGTGTCCCCCATGTCGATTTCATCCATGCGCTTGCGGATTTCGGCCCCAACCGGCGCGTCGGCCTGATCCAGCGTCACGATTTCGGTGCTGGGTTCGGCCAGCACAACGGCGCTGACTTCTTCGACCAGGGTTGTTTCACTTACGGCCTTTTGGCGGGTGGTATCGGACATATCGGGTTCCTCGTTAAATGGGGGCTATCAGGAGGGGCCAACGCCTTCGCGTTGCAAACGCTCGCGCAGTACGTCGATTTCGACGGTCAAGTCGCTGCGGTCATCCAGCAGCATCTTGGTGGTGCGCGCGGCAAAGTTTTGTTCAAGATCGTCCAGCAGGGCGGTGTAATCGGCCTTGGCCCGTGGGTCGCGGCTGCGGGCATAAATATCGGCAAACTTGACCGTCGCGTCGCGCGCGCCCATCAAATAAACGGTCAGGTATTTGCGCGCGGCGGTCAGGTCGCGCGGGTCTTCTTCGACGGTGCGAAACAGATCGCGCGCGGTGGTCTGAAAGCGCTCGACCCGGGCCTCTGTCTGGCGGTCTCCGGCGCGTTTGATGGCGTCGGACATTGCCGTTAGATAGGCCTCGGCTTCGCCCACGGCGCGGGCAACGCGGTTTTGCTGGAAGGTGTCGATGCCCTCCATCCCCTTGTCTTTCAGCGGATCAAGGCCAAAGGCCAGCCCGTGCAACACCAAACCCACCCCGCCATAAAGCACCGGTGCAATCAGCCCCGGATCGTTTTTATAGGCCGCAACTGCTACCCCCAACCCGGTCAGCAGGCTGGCGGCCATCTTGCGCGGAAAGGCTGGGCGACGGGCGACCTTGCGGGCCTCATAGGCCGCTTGGGCCCGCAGCCCTTCGCGCAGCAGCCAGGCGGCCAGCGTCAGCATGCCCGCCGCCACCATTCCCAGCGCCAGCCCGATGGCGCCGTCATTCAGCGACAGAAAGATCAGCGGGATCGCCGGGATAAACAACAGATTCGCGGCTAGCCCGGCCGGATCAACGCGCGCGCCATCAAAGTTGCCGCGGGGGGGCGGCGTGTTCCCGAGCCTGTCATCGGGGGCGGCGGATTTGTCGGGGCTGAAATTGCCACCATAGCGTTGCGCCATGTTCTACAGCCCCCCCAACAAGCCGGTGCAAACGCCGAACAGCAGAACGATCAGCGCAGTGAACGCCAGTTTTTGCAAGGCAGTACCAGACATATCGGCCCCCGAATGACGCAGTTAACACATGCGGCTTTGCCTAAAACTAGGCGATGCCTTGTCCGCTTGCTAGGGGGAAGCGTTCGGCAAAAGGCTCAGCCCTGCGGTTTTGCCCGGTTTAGCGGGGTATACGTAGGGTCAGGGCCGTTTTGCCGGATCGCGCCGCGACCGAATGGGGCGTTTCGGCGGGCCTTTGCGCACAGGGGGGCGAGGGGGGCGAGGGGGCTTTTTGCCGCCCGGTTTTGTTGGCGCTGTTTCCTCGGGTTCGGCCTCGGCATCCATCCCCAACTGGTCGCGCATCACGCGGCGGCGCAGTTCTTCGACTTCGCCGGGCTTCAGCGTGCCCAGCTGGAAGGGGCCGTAAGACACCCGGATCAGCCGGTTGACCGTCAGGCCGATATCCTCGATCGCGCGGCGGATTTCACGGTTTTTGCCCTCGCGCAGACCGATGGTCAGCCAGGCATTGGCGCCTTGCTGGCGATCCAGCGTCACGTTCATCGGCTGAAACCGTTCACCATCCACCACCAAGCCACGTCGCAGCGGGGCAAAGTCTTCGTCCTTGGGGCGGCCGTTGATGCGTACGCGGTATTTGCGCAGCCAACCGGTGCTGGGCAGTTCCAGTTTGCGTTTGATTCCACCATCATTGGTCAGCAGCAGCAGGCCTTCGGAATTCAGGTCAAGCCGACCAACAGACATCACCCGGGGCAGGTCCTCGGGCAGGTCGTCAAAGATCGTCTTGCGGCCCTTTTCGTCGTTGGTGGTGGTCACCAGGCCGGGGGGTTTGTGGTAAAGCCACAGCCGCGCGGGTTCGGGTTCGCGCATCGGTTTGCCGTCAACGGTGATCTTGTCAGACGCGGTCACGTTCAGCGCCGGGCTGTCGATAACGCGATTGTTGACGGTCACACGTCCGGCTTCGATCATCCGTTCGGCTTCGCGACGCGAGGCCACACCGGCGCGCGACAGGACTTTGGCGATCCGGTCGCCGGGAGGGGGGGAGTCAGTCATGAGGTGGCCCTTAGCCCATTCTGTCGGGTTGCGAAAGGTGTGGATGCGGGGCAGTGTGAGGCATGGTATTCAAATCCCATATGAATCAGGCACTTGCCGAGGCAATTACGGCGGGTGAACGTGGCGAAGTTCCGGTGGGCGCGGTGATTGTTGGCCCTGACGGGCAAGTTGTCGCCGCTGCGGGCAACCGCACGCGAGAGTGTCACGACCCCACGGCGCATGCCGAGATTCTGGCGATCCGTGCGGCGTGCGTTGCTGCCGGGTCAGAGCGTTTGGGGGGCTATGATCTGTATGTGACGCTGGAACCTTGCGCGATGTGTGCCGCCGCGATTTCTGCAGCGCGGATTGCGCGGCTGTATTACGGCGCGTCTGACCCCAAGTCGGGCGGCGTGGCGCATGGGGCGCGGGTGTTTTCGCACCCGCAAGCGCATCACGTGCCCGAGGTGTATGACGGGATTTCCGGGGCTGAAGCTGAGGCGTTGTTGAAGGGTTTTTTTGCGGCGCGGCGTTAGGGGCGTTGAGTTGGGGCGTTGACGCGAACAGCGCGATTCTGACCAGGTTGGTCCGTTTTGTACCAAATATTTCTGCCCTTTTGGCCGTTTCGTACAATTTTTTCAGGCTCAGAAAGGGCCGGATTTCGCTGGGGCGAGGACCTATTCACCGAAACCCGATGCGTGCCCGCGCAGCATGGCGAACCGGTCACCCGACAAAAATACTCGGATGACCGCAAGGAGTCCAGAGTAGTCGTCAGAACGAAGCGCAGCATTCCGCACCAAGGGCGGGATGCGGTCATTCGCTGCGGGTGCGCATTTTAATCGAAAGAGCATCAAAGCAGACTTCGACCAGTCGGTCAGGCCAAAAAAATCGTCAAAAGCGTACTCCAAGTCCGCTCGTGTCTATGCCACAGTTGCTATGGATGCAAACGCAGCGAAGTCGGCCAAGAGCACAAAACTGCATGGTTCCGCATTACGCAAAGTCCTAGCCATGTGCGGGCTAGGCGTCTTCGATCCCCGAAATGCTGCCAAAACCACCATGACTTCAGCAATCCTCACAGTGGCTGTTCGAGGCGTCACTTCTTAAACAAACCTTGCAGGAAGCTGAGCGCCTGTTGGCTGTAGATAGAGGCGGTTGTCGCAGGTAATTTGCCACTGGTTTTGTATTTGGATCGCTGCTTCTTGTTGCGAAAGTTGAAGGTTGAATAGTCAGGGTTCGTTTTCATATAATTATCTTTGATAGCCACCCAGACTTTGCTGGTTGTAGCCTCCTCGCAGGTCCTCACCACTTCGTCCGCAAGTTCGGTGGCGGACAGTGGGTATTTCTTAAATAGGTCTTCCTCAATGATCTTCTCCACCTCTAGGGTGCCAACTGGAACTATATCACCAACGAGTTTGAGAGCCGCCGCACCCGTATTTTCTTTAAAATGTCCTTCCTTTACGAATTTCAGCTTTTTTGCCAATTCTTCATCGACAATAAAGGCGCCATTTTTGGTCTGTTCAACCCGACTATTGGCCTTTAAGATGAACGCCTCGCGTGGGCCACCAACACCTATCTCAGTTACAAGCTCAATCCAGTCCTTGTTTGCCCGTTCGATCCTCTTGGCAATAATACTCTCTAGTTCGGCTGATTGAATTTTCTGGGTCCGTCCACCATAGCGGTAGTAGATCGAGCCGTTTTGAAGCACTTGGCTTGCTCCTAAGTCTTTACGAGCAATGATCGGCTTGGAAACCGCTTCTTCAATCTTAAACGCGCCGAACCACTTGTCGTCGTGCTCAACAAGCTCGGAACTCCAGCGGATGTCCGTCGAGAAGTTTTCTAAGAGTCCGACTCGAAACTCACTGAATGATTTCATTCCCTTGCAAGGAGGCGGACTACGCGCCTGATATGAGAGATAAGGAGCCAGGCCTCGGCACTGGCGATGGTTTTCTCCCAATCCTTCGCC
>JBLINN010000229.1:0-7196 GCA_047639325.1 Paracoccaceae bacterium
TTGTTACAGGGATGTTTCATTCAGTTACAAAGATTGAGTTGAGCCTTTGGGGCCAGCCCATTAACTGAAATGCCAAGACAGCCCGATGTGGTTGGAAACGGTGGTAAGAGGCCAAACTTGCAGAATACGCTAAAAACTCAGGTCGTTTTTGAAGGTGTCGGATTGCACGGCGGCGAACAAGTTCGCATGGTGCTGCGCCCGGCAACCGCTGGTTATGGAATCCGCTTTCGCCGGACTGATATTGCATTTGGCAACACGATGATCCCCGCCATCTGGCATCTGGTGGATCGCACCCCGCTGTGCACCCGTCTGGAAAACGAAGCTGGCGTATCGGTGTCTACCGTCGAACATGTGATGGCCGCGCTGATGGGGTGTGGTGTGCATAACGCGTTGATCGAGATTGATGGCCCCGAGGTTCCGATCCTTGACGGGTCGTCGGCCCCGTTTGTGCGTGGCATCATGGCCCGTGGTGTGCGCCCGTTGGACGCGCCGGTTCAGGCCATCAAGGTTTTGAAAACCGTGAGTGTTGAAAAGGATGGCGCCCGCGCCACCCTGCGCCCGTCAGACCGGCTGGAAATCGCCTTTTCAATTGATTTCGAAGATGCCGCCATTGGCCGCCAAAGCAAAACCCTGGATATGCGCAACGGCGCCTTTGCCCGTGAATTATGCGACAGCCGTACCTTTTGCCGTCAGGCCGATGTGGATGCGATGCATGAAAGCGGTCTGGCACTGGGCGGCACATTGGACAACGCAGTTGTTGTGGACGGCGAAGACGTCCTTAGCCCCGGTGGCTTTCGTCATGCCGACGAAGCCGTGCGCCACAAGATGCTGGATGCCTTGGGCGATCTGGCTTTGGCAGGTGGTCCGATTCTGGGACGCTACGAGGGTATCCGCGCCGGCCACGCGCTGACCAACACGCTGTTGCGGGCCTTGTTTGCCACCCCCGGCGCGGTTGCGCTGGTGGATTGCGACGATGAAATGGCCTTGCGGTTGCCCGGTCAGGGCCTGATCTGGTCCGAAATCCCCAAAGTCGCCTGATCTCTGCCCTGTCTAGCGACAGGTGTCGGGGGTAAACTCAGGACAAAACCCAAACCACAACAGGGGCCCGCTTGGTTGGAGCAATCTTTCGCGACCTTGTAGATAAGGCGTTTTGCACCACTAAATAATGTGCTAAACGCTATTGTAAGCGGGGGAGCCCGCACCGAAAAACGACGAGGATAGGCAAGCAATGTTCGGCGGCAGGTCCCGGTTTACCTTTATCGGCGCACTGATTCTGGCTGGCGTTTTGTCGGGCTGCGGCGATGGCGGCGGCGCAGGGGCAGCAGCGGATCGTAGCGAAGCGTTACAAGTTTTTGCGCCAGAGCAGATATTTGAACGCGGCGAGTTTGAGCTTGCGCGCGGGCGCACTGATGATGCTGCCTATTATTTCTCGGAGATCGAGCGGCTTTACCCCTATTCCAGCTGGGCCAAACGCGCGCTGATTATGCAGGCGTTTTCCTATCATCAGGGGCAGGATTACCCCAACAGCCGCGCTGCAGCACAGCGCTATATCGACTTTTACCCGGCGGACGAAGATGCGGCTTATGCACAATATCTGCTGGCACTGTCCTATTATGACCAGATCGACGAAGTTGGCCGCGATCAGGGCCTGACCTTTCAGGCGTTGCAATCGCTGCGCACAGTGATCGAGGTTTATCCCGACAGCGAATATGCCAGCTCGGCCATTCTGAAATTCGATCTGGCCTTTGACCATCTGGCCGCCAAAGAGATGGAGATCGGGCGCTATTACTTGCGCCGGGGTCATTACACCGCCGCGATCAACCGGTTCCGCGTTGTGGTAGAGGATTTCCAGACCACCACCCACACCGCCGAAGCGCTGCATCGTCTGGTCGAGGCCTATCTGTCACTGGGTCTGGACGGCGAGGCGCAGACCGCCGGGGCCATTCTGGGCTATAACTATCAATCCACGGATTGGTATCAGGACAGCTACAAGCTGTTGACCAGTCGCGGGTTGAAGATGCGCGACCGGGGCAACAACTGGCTTAGCCAGATTTACCGCCAGTCAGTCAAGGGCGAGTGGTTGTGATGGTGGTGATCTGTGGTTCGGTGCGTGTAAACACGCACGCGGGATCAGGGACGGCGCGTGTAAACACGCACGCTATGCCATAATGCCAAGGGGCGCCCGTAATGCTGCGCACGCTTGATATCAGGGACATGTTGATTATCGACCGGCTGGAACTTGCCTTTCAGCCGGGGCTGAACGTGTTGACCGGGGAAACCGGCGCAGGCAAATCCATCTTGTTGGAATCACTGGGCTTTGTGCTGGGCTGGCGTGGGCGATCCGATCTGGTCCGCCAAGGGGCGCCCCAAGCCGAGGTGATGGCAGTGTTTGATCTGCCCGTCGATCATGCCGCCCATGCGGTTCTGGCCGAGGCCGGTCTGCCGCCGGTCGAGGATGATCTGATCCTGCGGCGCACCAACACGGTTGAGGGGCGAAAAACCGCTTGGGTCAACGACCGGCGCTGTTCGGGCGAGGTGCTGCGCGCGCTGTCGGATACGTTGGTGGAGCTGCATGGCCAGCATGATGATCGCGGTTTGCTGAACCCGCGTGGCCACAGGACAATGCTGGATACTTATGCCGGGCTGGATGGCAGCCGCGCCAAGGTGCGCGCGGCCTGGGCTAATGTTGGCGCGGTGCGCAAACAGGTCGATACCTTGCAGGCCGCGCTGGACGCGGTGCGCGCCGAAGAAGAGTTTTTGCGCCATGCGGTGGGTGAATTGGACACGCTGGATCCCCTGCCCGGAGAAGATGGCGTGTTGGATGCCCGGCGTCGCCAGATGCAGGGCGCCGGCCGTATCCGCGACGACGTCGCCCGCGCGCTGGCCCTTTTGGGTGGCGGTGGCGCCGAAGGCTCGATGGCGGACGCGCTGCGCTGGCTTGATGGCGAGGGGATAGCCGAAGGTGCCGAGGGCATGTTGGATGCGCCCTTGGCCGCGATTGGCCGCGCGATGGGCGAGCTGGGCGAAGCACATGATGGCGTGGAACGCTGCCTGAATGCGCTGGAATTTGACCCGCTGGACCTGGAATCGACCGAAGAGCGGTTGTTTGCCATTCGCGGGCTGGCCCGCAAACACGGGGTGACAGCTGATGAACTGGGCGGGTTTGCCAAGGATTTGCGCACCAAGCTGGCGGCGCTGGAGGCGGGCGATGAAGACCTAAGCGCCCAACGCGCCGCCCTGGCCGAAGCGCAGGCGGATTATGACGCCGCGGCCACCCAACTGGGCGATGCCCGGCGCAAGGCGGCGAAACGGCTGGATAAGGCGGTGATGGGCGAACTGGCGCCACTAAAAATGGAACGCGCGGTGTTTACGACAGAAATAAGCGCCGCTGATCCCGGCCCAGACGGATGTGATCTGGTGGCGTTTTGTGTGGCGACCAACCCCGGCGCACCTGCGGGACCGTTGAACAAGATCGCCTCGGGCGGCGAGCTCAGCCGGTTTTTGCTGGCGCTCAAGGTCTGTTTGACCGGAACAGACAGCGGCGTGACGATGATTTTTGACGAGATTGACCGCGGTGTTGGCGGCGCGACAGCGGATGCTGTGGGACGTCGGCTGGCGGAACTGGCGGCGGACGGTCAGGTATTGGTTGTCACCCATTCGCCGCAGGTGGCGGCACAGGGCGCGCATCATTGGCGGGTCAGCAAAGCGGTGAAACGCGGCACCACCCTGACCAGCGTCGACCCGTTAAGCAATGATGAACGGGTGGACGAGATCGCCAGAATGCTGGCCGGGGATACGATAACCCCCGAGGCCCGCGCCGCCGCCCGCGCCCTGTTGGATGCGCCAGTTGTTTCAACTGTGGTTTCGACTGTGGTTTCGACTGTGGCCTCTGCCTAGGTCCGTCTGTTACCGGACTTTCAGCGTCGCCAGCCCGATCATCGCCAGGATCAGCGAAATGATCCAAAAGCGGATGACGATGGTTGGTTCGGCCCAGCCCTTTTTCTCGTAATGATGGTGGATCGGGGCCATCAGGAACACCCGTTTGCCGGTGCGTTTGAAATACAGCACCTGAATGATCACCGACAGGGCCTCGACCACAAACAGCCCGCCAACGATCGCCAATACCAGCTCGTGCTTGGTGGCCACGGCAATCGCGCCCAAAGCGCCGCCAAGCGCCAACGAGCCGGTATCGCCCATAAACACCGCTGCCGGCGGCGCATTGTACCACAAAAAGCCAAGCCCGCCGCCGATTAACCCGGCCACGAACACCAGAATTTCACCGGTGCCTTCGACGTAATGCACGTCCAGATAATTGGCAAAAATCGTGTTGCCCACAAAATATGAAATCAACCCCAAGGTGCCGCTGGCAATCATCACCGGCATAATCGCCAGCCCGTCCAGCCCATCGGTCAGGTTGACCGCATTGGCCGACCCAACAATGACACAGACCGAAAACGGCACATAGAACAGCCCCAGATTGATCAGCGTATTCTTGAACACCGGCATGGCCAACTGCCCTTGCAGCGGTTCGGGGTGGTAATATGACGCCCAAAGCGCCGCAACCACCGCAATCAGAATACCCAGCGCCAGCCGCAGCTTGCCCGGCACGCCTTTGGTGTCCTGTTTCGACACTTTGGCGTAATCATCCGCAAACCCAATCACCGCAAACGACAGCGTGACAAACAGCACCAGCCAGACAAACGGGTTGTCCAGCCGCGCCCAAAGCAGCGTTGCAAAGGTCAGCGCCCCGACGATCAGCAGCCCGCCCATGGTGGGGGTGCCCGCCTTTTCGAAATGCCCTTCGGGGCCGTCTTCGCGGATCGGCTGGCCCTTGCCCTGGCGTTTGCGCAGCACGTTGATCAGCGGTTGGCCAAAGATGAACCCAAAGACCAGCGCCGTCATAAACGCCCCGCCCGCACGGAAGGTAATATAGCGGAAGAGGTTATAAAAATCCCCCCCATCCGACAGCGCGGTCAACCAATAGAGCATATCTGCGGGTTCCTAGTCTTACGTTTGTTTGTTCGTCGTGTTTAGCGGGGCGGCATGGCCCATTTTTCGGATCGCGTCAACGATCTGCGCCATGCCCATGCTCAAAGAACCTTTGACCAGCACGATATCGCCCGCATGCAGGCGATGACGCAGACCGCGCATCATACCGGCGCTGGTCAGCGCCCAATGTCCGCGCTGGCCTTCTGGCAGGGCATCATACAATGCGTGCATCAGCGGGCCGATACAGTGAATAATATCGATATCCTGCATCGCTGGCAGATCGGCCAGCGCGGCGTGGCGCGCCTGTTCATCCGGGCCCAGCTCTTTCATATCGCCCAGAATGGCGATGCGCTGCCGCTTTGCTGACGATGCGGCCAGCACGTCCAATGACGCCGCCATCGAGGCCGGGTTGGCATTATAGGCGTCATCAATCAGTTCAAGTGTTCGCTGCGTTTCTACCGGGTCCAGCGCGATCACTTCGCGCACGCCGCGCCCCTGATAGGGCGACCAGCGTCCAAGGCTAAGCGCGGCCAGTGCCAGATCGGCGCCCAGCACGTCGCAGGCGGCCAACGCGCCCAGCCCGTTCATCGCAAAATGCGCACCCGCCGTGGCGATTTTGAACAACAGCGGCGTGCCATTGATGCTGGCCTGCGCGATGGTCACGCTGTCCTGCACTGTGACGTTTTTCAGGGTGAAATCCGGGGATGATTTGCCAAACCCCACGGCGCGCGCGCCAACGGCCGCTGCCTTGTCGCGCAGGATGTCGGCATGGGCTACATCGGCGTTCAGGATGGCCACGCCGCCCGGTTCCAGCCCGTCCAGCACCGCTGCCTTTTCGCGGGCAATTCCGGCGACGTCCTTGAACGCCTCAAGATGAGCGGGGGCGATGGTGGTGATCAGCGCCACATGCGGGCGCGCCATGCGGGCCAGCGGGGCGATTTCCCCGGGGTGGTTCATGCCGATTTCGATCACCGCGTATTCGGTATCGGCGGGCATCCTCGCCAGGGTCAGCGGCACGCCCCATTGGTTGTTATAGCTGGCCACCGAGGCATGGGTGCGCCCCTGATCGCCGAGCATCTGCAACAGCATTTCCTTGGTCGACGTCTTGCCGACACTGCCCGTCACCGCAACGATCCGCGCCTGTGTGCGGGCGCGGCTTGCGCGGCCCAGGTCCGCAAGCGCGGCCTGCACGTCGGCGACGATCAACAGCGGCGCATCTGCGGCCACATCTTCTGGCACATGGGTAACAAGCGCAGCAGCCGCGCCTTTTTGCAGTGCCTGCGCCACAAAATCATGCCCGTCACGCGCCGCCCTAAGCGCGACAAACAGATCCCCCGGTTGCAGCGTGCGTGTGTCGATCGACACGCCGCTGGCCTGCCAATCGCCCTGTGCCTGCCCCCCGGTTGCGGCAGCGGCAGTTTCTGCACTCCAAAGGCTCATATCAACATTCCGTCCAAGGCGGCCACGGCCACGCTGGCCTGTTCCGCATCTTCAAACGGCAGCACATCGTCGCCGATGATCTGCCCAACCTCGTGGCCCTTACCGGCGATCAGCAAGGCATCCCCCGGCCCCAGCGCATCGACGCCGCGCAAAATCGCCTCGGCCCGGTCGCCAACTTCAGTGGCCTCGGGGGCGCCCGTCATGACAGCGGCGCGGATGATGGCGGGGTCTTCGCTGCGGGGGTTGTCGTCGGTGACAAACACCTGATCAGCATGCGCCGCTGCCGCCTGCCCCATCAACGGGCGTTTGCCGGCATCGCGGTCGCCGCCTGCGCCGATGATCGCCACAAGGCGACCCATCACATGTGGGCGCAGCGCCTGTAACGCGGTGGCGATGGCATCGGGCGTATGGGCGAAATCAACAAACACCGCCGCGCCATTGGCCCTTGTGGCGGCCAACTGCATCCGCCCGCGCACCGTGGTCAGGTGTGGCAGGGTATCGAACACATCCGCAGGCGCGTCGCCGCAGGCAATCGCCAAGCCGCAGGCCAGCAACACGTTTTCCGCCTGAAACCCGCCAATCAGGTTCAGCCGCGTCTGATAGGGTTTGTCCTTCCACGAGAACCGCAGGTCTTGCCCCGTGGCATCAAAGCGCTGCGCCAGCAGGTTCAGATCGCCCATCCCGTGCCCGGTGGTGATGACGTTTTGGCCGCGTGCGGCGGCAATGGCGCGCATCTGGGCGCCGTGGTCATCATCCAGTTTGATCAC
>JBLINN010000230.1:0-7141 GCA_047639325.1 Paracoccaceae bacterium
GTCATTGTCACCGGCGGTTCCAAAGGTATCGGGCGCGGCATTGCGCAGGTATTTGCCCGCACAGGGGCCAAGGTAACGCTGGCCTCGCGCGGCGAAGTGGCCCTGATCGAGGCGACAAACGCGATGAACGCCGCTGGCGGCGATGTCCGCTATGAACTGTGCGATGTGTCCGACTGGGACTCGGTGCGCGCCATGGTCGATAGCACCGCCAAAGCGCAGGGCGGTTTGGACGTGATGTGCGCCAACGCGGGCGCGTTTCCCCAGACCAAGATCGTCGATATGGACGTAGATGAATGGGACGGGGTGATGGCCGTAAACCTGCGGTCGTCGTTTTTATGCGTCAAGGCGGCGATCCCGCATTTCGAAAAGGCGGGCAAGGGCCGGGTGGTGCTGACTTCGTCAATAACCGGGCCGGTCACCGGATACCCCGGCTGGGCCCATTATGGTGCTTCCAAATCCGGCCAGCTTGGGTTTTTGAAAACCGCCGCGATGGAACTGGCCCGCTATAACACCACGATCAATGCGGTGATGCCGGGCAATATCTATACCGAAGGCCTACAAGATCTGGGACAGGATTATATTGACGGCATGGCCGCCGCGATTCCGTTGAAACGGCTGGGCGATATCGAAGATATCGGCAATGCGGCGCTGTTCTTTGCCTCGAACGAGGCGGGTTATATAACCGGCCAGCAGATTGTCGTAGATGGCGGGCAAATCCTGCCGGAATCGCTCGAGTCGATTGGCGAAATTTGATCCAAACAGTCAGGACGCTTTATGGGACAAAGTGAAATGTCGCTTGAGGAAACGCTCAAGCTGTTGCAAACGCTCGCCAACCGGTCATTGGCGCTGTGGGATATGCCCGCAGGCGCGGCGGCCCGGTTGATCAATGTTTCCGAGAACGCGACCTATTTGGTCGAGGCGCCTGGATATAAATCGGTGCTGCGGATTCACCGCGAGAATTACCATTCTGAGACCGCGATAGACTGCGAACTGGCCTGGGCCGATGCGCTGAATGATCAGGGCGGGATCACCACGCCGGGTGTTTATGTGGCCAGGGATGGCAAGCGCATCCAGTCAGGCATTGTGCCCGGCCTGCCCGCGCCGCGGTTCATGGTGCTGTTTAACTTTGTTGCGGGGGCCGAGCCGGATACGGCGGGCGATCCGGTGCCGCTGTATGAAGAACTGGGCGAGATCGCCGCGCGCACCCATATCCATTCCATCGGCTGGACACGGCCCGAGGGGTTCGAACGCCTGACCTGGGATTGCGGATCGGTGTTTGGCGCGCGCCCCACTTGGGGCAACTGGCGTGATGGGCCCGAGGTGACGGATGGCATCCGGGCGGTACTGGAACGCGTTGAACAGACAATAAAAACCCGGCTTGCGGCCTTTGGCAAAGCGGCGGATCGCTTTGGTCTGATCCACGCGGATATGCGGCTGGCCAACCTGCTGACCGACGGCACCGGCACCCGGTTGATCGACTTTGATGACTGTGGCTTTGGCTGGTATCTTTATGATTTCGCCACCGCCGTCAGTTTTATCGAAGATGACCCGGCTGTGCCGGTGATGAAAGCCGCCTGGGTCGCCGGGTACCGCCGGGCGCGCGATCTGTCGGACGAGGACGCGCAAGAGATCGACTCGTTCATCATGTTGCGCCGCATGGCCCTGTTGGCCTGGATCGGCAGCCATATCGAGGCCCCCGAACCACAGGCGCTGGCGGTTGGATTTGCCCGCGTCACCGCCGAGTTGGGCAAGGTTTATCTGCAAAGTTACGAGGCGCCTAAGGCTGGTGTCAAATTTGACGCGTAGCCTGTCAAGCGGGACAGGGTGGGAATCGGGTTTCAGTGGGGACAACTGCTGAAAAGGACCCCCTGAGATGAGCCAGGCGAAACAGGAATTTCTTGCCCGTTCCAAAGAATTCTGGAACCCCGGAAAGACTCAGGACTGGATCGACATGGGTGTCGATCTGGTGATCGACCACCGCGAGGGATATTACCTGTTCGACATGGATGGTCGTCGCCTGATCGACATGCATTTGAACGGTGGCACCTATAATCTTGGCCATCGCCATCCAGAGTTGGTTGAGGTTCTAAAGGCGGGAACTGCGCGCTTTGATATGGGCAATCACCACTTTCCCGCGTTGGCGCGCACCGCGTTGGCCGAGGCCTTGCAGAAATGCGCCCCGGGGCCAAATTTCAAATACACAGCCTACGGGTCTGGTGGCGGCGAAGCGATTGATATTGCGATCAAAACCGCCCGTCACGCGCGGCAAAAGCGCAAAATTGTCTCGATCATCAAGGCCTATCACGGCCATACTGGTCTGGCGGTAAAAACCGGCGACGAGCGGTTTTCCAAACTGTTCCTGTCCGAGGACACGCAAGATGAATTCGTTCAGGTAAAGTTCAACGATCTGAATGCGATGGAAGATGCCCTGAAGGGTCGTGACGTTGCTGCCGTGATCATGGAAACCATCCCCGCCACTTACGGCTTTCCGATGCCGGATGTTGGTTATTTGCCCGCCGTCAAGGCGCTGTGCGAACGCTATGACGCGCTTTATATCGCCGACGAGGTGCAGACCGGCCTGATGCGCACCGGCGAGATGTGGGGCTGCATGAAATACGGCGTGGTGCCCGACATCATGGTCACCGGCAAGGGTATCTCTGGCGGCATGTACCCGATTGCCTGCGTGCTGATTTCCGAAACCTGCGGCGGCTGGCTGCACGAGGATGGGTTTGGCCATATCTCGACCATGGGCGGGGCCGAACTGGGCTGTATCGTGGCAATGAAAACGCTTGAGATCGTGCAGCGGCCTGAGGTGCGGACCATGGTTGGCTTTATCTCGGATTACATGCGGGCGGGGCTGGATGAAATTCGCGCCGCATTCCCGGATTTCTTTGTCGATATCCGGCAACACGGGGTGATCATGGGGCTGGTGTTTAACGACCCACAAGGCGCCAAACCAGTGATGAAACGGCTGTATGAGAACGGTGTCTGGGCGATCTTCTCGACGTTGGATGCCAGTGTGTTGCAGTTCAAACCGGGGTTGTTGCTGACCCAGGCTGACGCCGAAGAAACCCTGCGCCGCATGGCTATTTCGGTCGAACAGGCGCGCAATGATGTGATGGGCGACCGCCGGAGGATGGTGTGATGGAGGCGCAAATCCGCACATTGGTTGATATTTCTGACACCGAGGCCGCCCATCAGGGACGCGCCGATATGGTGCTGGACCGGGCCCGCTGGGCCGCGTCGGTCTTTGAAGGTTATGACCGCGAAACCACCATGGCCATTGTCGATGCCGTTGCAGCCTGTGCCCACGAACATGCCGGGTATTACGCCGAAGCGGTGGTTAAAGAATCCGGGTTTGGCGTTGCGGCCCACAAAAAAATCAAGAACGAACTGACCGCCCATCCGCTAGTCGATTTCTATCGCGATCAGGACTTTGTAAACGCCCGCGTTGACGAGGCCCGCAAGATTGTCGAACTGCCCCGCCCGGCGGGGGTGATCTTTGCGCTGACCCCATCGACCAATCCAATTGCCACGCTGCATTTCAAAATCCTGATGGCGCTGATGACCCGCAATGCCATCGTCATCAGCCCACACCCGGCGGTCAAGGAAAGCTCGGTTCAGGCAGGGCGCGCGCTGTGTGATGCCGCCGAAGCGGCGGGCGCCCCCAAGTCGATCATCCAGATCCTCGAAGACCCCACCATTCCGATGGTCGAGACCTTTATGAAGTCGCCAAAAACCAACGTCATCCTGGCCACTGGCGGCACACCGATGGTGCGCGCGGCCTATTCCTCGTCCAATCCGGCGATTGGTGTGGGGCCAGGCAATGCGCCGGTCTATGTGGATGCCTCGGCTGATATATCCAAGGCGGCGAAGCGTATCGTGATGTCGAAATCTTTCGATAATTCCGTACTTTGCACCAATGAAAGCGTGTTGATCACCACCCCGGATGTTGAAAAGCAGCTGATCATCGCATTGAAAGCGGCCGATGCCTATATTTGTTCGGTCGATGACACTGACCGTTTGCGCCGGTTCCTGTTTCACGCCAACGGTTTCAACATCGAGGCGATTGGCCGTGATGCCACATGGATTGCGCAGGAATGTGGCATCCGGGTGCCTTCAAAAACCAAAATCCTGGTCACGCCGATCACCCAGATCGGGATCGAGGAACGCCTGAGCAAAGAAAAATTATGCCCGGTATTGGCGATGCACGTAGCCCCCTCGCGCAATCTGGCAATGGTGCAGGCGCGTGCGGTTCTACGCCTGACCGGCGCCGGGCATTCGGCGGCGGTCCACGCAAGTGACGAAGCGATTGTGATGCAATATGCCGGTATGGTCGAGGCGTACCGCGTGGTCGTCAATGCACCCTGTTCGCAAGGGGCGGCCGGGTTTGCCACCAATCTGGCCCCGACATTCACCATTGGCACCGGGTTCTTTGGCCGGTCGTCGATTGGCGAAAACGTCGGGCCGCAGCATTTGGTGCATTGGACCCGGATCGCCTATAATGCTGACGCGGATGAACCGTTTGGCAATTACCACGGGCTGCCGCGGTCCTTCCGTGGGCCACTGGCCGAGGCCCCCGCAGACGGTATGCCGGGATCGCCCGCATCGCGACAGTTCACCCAAAGCCCCCAAACCAGCGCCATAGACGCTGCCACCAAAGACGAGCTGCGTCGGCTGATCGCCGAAGAGCTGCGTGACCTGCTGAGAAAGTAACCCATGGCCGAACTTCGTTCCTTTATCTTTATCGACCAGTTGCAGCCGCAAACGCTGGCTTATATTGCGACCTGGATGCGCGGATCGCTGCCGCGTCGTCGTATGGCTGCACAGATCATCGAAATCGCGCCGGGGCTGGACATCGAGGCGCTGACAGATGTGGCGCTGAAGGGGGCCGATGTGGCCGTCGGGTTGTTGGTGGTCGAACGTCAGTTTGGCACGCTTGAATTTCACTCGCGCTCTACCGCCGAAGTACAGGCCGGCGCGCAGGCGGTTCTGGACGCCCTGGGCGCCCGGGCCGAGGACGCCGCACCGCCGAAAATACTTGCCTCTAAGATCGTGACCCGGATAGATCGCCAGCACGCATTCCTGATAAACCGCAATAAGTTGGGGTCGATGATTGTCGAGGGCGAAAGCCTGTATTTGCTGGAATGCCAGTCGGCGTCCTATGCCATTCTGGCCTGCAATGAGGCCGAGAAACAGGCCAATATCAAGGTGATAGACTATCGGATGATCGGCCCGAACGGGCGGTTGTATTTGGCCGGTGACGAGGCCGAAGTCCGCAATGCCCGTGACGCCGCCGAGGCCGCGTTGCGATCTGCCGGGGCGCGGTAATGTCTGAATTGCGCCACCTTATCCGTGAAATACTGGCCGAAGAACTGGCCAAGGCCGCCCCGTCGCAGGCCGCCCCGCGCATCACCGAGGAACATGTGAGCCTTCGCAGCAATGCCGATCTGGCGGTGTTTGTGCAGCGGCTGATGGCGGCGGCGCAAGACGGGCGGCTGCGGGGTGATATTGAAGCCGGGCGTCACGTGTTTCGCCTGGCTGATCACGGTGTGCAGCAGGTTCAGGCGCATCAGCCGATTGCGCCCAACCCCGGCGCGGCATCTGCGGTGCGGTTTGACCGCGGGCTGGTGTCAGAACGCGATGTGGCGTCGCTGTCGCAGGACGCGCGGCGCATCGATGTGGGCAAAACGGTGCGGTTTACACCCTTGGCGCGGGACGAGCTGCGCCGCCGGGGCATCAAAGTTGAAAGGTCGCAATCATGATCAAAGGCAAGGTAACCGGGCGTGTCTGGTCCAGCAAGCATATCGAAACATTGCCCGCCGGCGCGCTGTTGGAAGTGACGCTGGAAGGCGGTGGCACCATGGTGGCGTTTGATCCGCTGGGCTGCGCCGAGGGCGAAACGGTGCTGATCACCCAAGGGTCGGTCGCTGCCGGATATTTCACCAGGGTCAAAGCACCGGTTGATGCGCTGATCATTGGGTCCATCGACGAAAATTAGACGGGCATCTGCCCATATTCGTAACTCTTAAATCAAATACCTCAAGGAAGGAAAATATCATGGCCAGTCAGGCAATTGGAATGATCGAAACCCGGGGCTATGTGCCCGCATTGGCCGCCGCTGACGCGATGGTCAAAGCCGCCAACGTTGAAATCGTTGCGCGCAAGGAAGTTGGCGGCGGACTGGTGTCCGTGGTCGTCAAAGGCGACGTCGGCGCGGTTAAAGCTGCAACCGAGGCTGGCTCTGAGGCGGCCAATCAGATCGGCGAAGTGGTTTCGGTGCATGTGATCCCGCGCCCTCACCCGGATCTGGCCCAACATTTTGACGCCATCGGCGGCAAATAAGCCAACGAAAGGGACAGCGACATGACCGAACTTCGGGTCTATCTGCCGATCAATGATCTGCAGCCACAGTTTGCGGCGTGGCTGTCCTCGCCCACGCGGGCACGGGGCTATCCACCATTTCAGGGTCAGCATTCGCTGATCATCGAGGTGGCCCCGGCGCTGGCAATTCACCGGATTGCCGATCTGGCGCTGAAACAGGCCCCGGACATGGAGCCGGGGTTGTTGTTCACCGAACGTCAGTTCGGCCTGCTGGAGTTGCACGCGAATGATGCAGGTGAATTGGATGCGGCTGGGCAGGCGATCCTGCAAGGTATCGGTGCCAAACCTGCCGATCAACTGGCGCCGACGGTGCTGTATCATGACATTATCAAAGACCTGTCAGACCAGCATGCGATCATCCTGAATCGATCCCGCGATGGGTCAATTCTGGTGCCGGGGGTGTCGTTGTTGATCTTCGAAATTGCCCCGGCATTATTTGCCTGCGTGGCGGCAAACGAGGCTGAAAAAGCCGCGCCTAGGGCGGTTCTGAACGATGTGCAGATGATGGGCGCTTCGGGTCGGATATTCATGTCCGGCAGCACCGAAGATATGGAAAAGGCCCGCGACGCGATCATCGCCACATTGGGTGCGGTCAAGGGGCGCAAAAAGTGAGCGATTGGAAAACCAATTGGCGCAGCTTTTATTACCGCGACGCCGAAGAGCCGGACGACATCGTCTTACCCCCGGCTGAAACGGCGCTGCTGGTGGTTGATATCCAGAACGCCTATCTTGAGGTGCCCGCTGATCTGAAAGAGGC
>JBLINN010000231.1:0-7131 GCA_047639325.1 Paracoccaceae bacterium
CCGTGGGATGAATCGCGGGTTGCGGCCCGCAATGGGCGGCGCAAAGCGCTAGCGTTTGCGCATCCGCACGATCTTTTCGGACGACGCGAGGGAACCTGCCAATTTATGCTCTTGCACCAGAATAGCCTCTGCGGGCAGATCGCGGATGGCGATGGTTTTATCCTGCGGAATGAGGTCCTGAAGCTGCAACGCCAGATACCGCAGGCAACAGACCCGCAGGAACGAGGCGAAATTGCCGATGTCGTGGCCTTCGTCCATCGATTCGTAATATAATCGCTGGAAAAGCTGCGGCACTGTCAGGTCATCGCGGGCAGCGATGTCTTGCAGTGTGTCCCAAAACTGGGCCTCCTGCCGGACGGATGTCACCATGCCGTCCAGCCGGAAAGAGCGGGTTTGGTTATGCCAGAGGGCCGGATCGGCCCCGATAAACAATCTGCACATCACCCACTTCCTTTTGTGATCAGGCCAGCCTTTTTCGGGAACAGGCCAGCCTTTTTCGGGATCAGGCCAGTCGTTCTTTGACGTCTGCCGCAAAGCTTTCGTAACTGCGCGACGCGGTCACGGCGACCTGCACATGTTGGCCCATTTTCTTCATGATTGGCAAATCAAGCAGGATTTGGTCCAGCATTTCCATCGAATCGACTTTGAGTATCGCGATCACACGACGGGCACCGACCGCCTTCCAAAGATCGAAGACAACGCCTGCATCTTTGGCCCCAAGGGCGGCGCCAGCCTCTTCTGCCCAAATGGCAAACAGGTCATTTTGCGACATGTCTGCGGAATATTCGACTTTAAAATCCAGGTGAAACAACATGCTATATCCTCCGCTTGTTGTTTTGCAGCCACCCCGACGGGGCAGCCAATGAATAGCGTTCAGACCGCCGTGCGGCGATTCCAAAAACAGACTTAAGGTCTGTATAGGTCACTGATAGCGCCCAGCGGCCTGCATCACCTCAATCTGGTAACCGTCGGGATCGGCGATAAAGAAGAACTTGGCCAGCAAACTGCCGTCTGGTTTGAATTCCACGATGTCGCGCGGCGCAAGGCCCGCTGTCGTCACGGTGGCATGCACGGCCTCAAGATCATCAACCGCCACGGCCAGATGGCCATAACCGTCGCCCAGATCATAAGGTTCCGTGCGGCCCTTGTTGACCGTCAGCTCCAGCTCGAACGTGGACCCGGCACCAACCAGATAGATTAGCGTAAAGCTGTCATAATCGAAGCGGTCCTTGATCGTCATGCCAAAGGCCGCGTTGTAAAACGCGACTGCGCGCGCTTCATCCAGTACCCGGATCATCGAATGTATTGGCTTGGCCATTGCGTCCTCCCTCTTGATCGTAGCCTGACACAGTTCCGCAGCGGGGGGTATTAGTCGGCTAATACGATCACATTTGGCGCAGGGATGACCGGGCGCATCATCGCCGGGGACGGCAGCTGGTACCCTCAGCTGCCGCGATAGGTTGAATAGCCAAATGGCGATAGCAACAGTGGCACATGGTAATGAGTGGCCTGTGACATGCCAAACCGGATCGGGATGATATTCAGAAACCGCGGATTTTCGGGGGGCGTGTCGCAGGCATCCAGATAGGCCCCGGCGTGAAACACCAGCTCATATTCGCCATTGGCAAAATCCTCGGCGGGCAGAATTTGCGTATCCGTGCGCCCGTCCGCGTTGGTTTCCAACGTGCGCAAATGGGTGCGCGTTTCCCCCTCGACCCGATAAAGCTCGATCCGTAAGCCTTCGGCGGGGCAGCCGCGGGCGGTGTCCAGAACGTGGGTGGTCAGATAGCCGGTCATGGCGGTGCCTCCTGTTTGTGCAATTGGTGTGCCGCAGCGCGCAGATATTGGCAAACACTGGCTGTTTGACAGTGTATTTGCTATTTTTTGAAAGTTCCCATCATTATTCTGAATTACAACGAAGAAAACTCAAGGGACTCCATGAACAGATATCCGCGCGACATGATCGGCCATGGCGCCACCCCGCCTGATGCCGCCTGGCCCAACGGTGCCAAAATCGCGGTGCAGATCGTGATGAATTACGAAGAGGGCGGCGAAAATTGCCTGTTGCATGGCGATACCGCGTCCGAGGCGTTTCTGTCCGAAATCGTCGGCGGTGCCCCTTGGCCGGGCCAACGCCACTGGAACATGGAATCAATCTATGAATACGGGTCGCGCGCCGGGTTCTGGCGGTTACACCGGCTGTTGAAAGACACGCCCATCACCGTTTACGGCGTGGCCACCGCGCTGGCGCGCTCGCCCGATCAGGTCGCCGCGATGGTCGATGCCGATTGGGAAATCGCCAGCCACGGGTTGAAATGGATCGACTACAAGGACCATTCCGAAGCCGACGAGCGCGCCGATATGGTCGAGGCGATTCGCCTGCATACCGAAGTGGTCGGTGAACGCCCACGTGGCTGGTACACCGGGCGCTGTTCGGTCAACACTGTGCGGTTGGCTGCCGAGACCGGTGGGTTTGACTATATCGCCGATATCTATTCTGACGATCTGCCCTATTGGTCGCGTTATGGCGATCATGATCAGCTGCTGGTGCCTTACACGCTGGATTGCAACGACATGCGCTTTGCCACGCCGCAGGGGTTCAACTCGGGCGATCAGTTCTTTACCTATCTCAAAGACAGCTTTGACGCGCTGTATGAAGAAGGTGCCGAGGGCCAGCCAAAGATGCTGTCGATCGGTCTGCATTGTCGTCTGATTGGCCGCCCTGGCCGGATCATGGCGTTAAAGCGATTTCTGGACTACGCGCAGGGGCATTCAGACGTCTGGTTTGCCACCCGCCTGCAAATCGCCGAGCACTGGGCGAAAAACCATCCAGCCCAGACCTACGCGCGCCCATCACAGATGCCACGCGACCAGTTTGTCGCCACCTATGGCAGCGTCTTTGAACATTCCCCGTGGATCGCGGACCGAGCGTTTGATCTGGAACTTGGCCCGGCGCATGACACGCCGGGGGGATTGCACAATGCGCTGGCGCGGATGTTCCGATCTGCCAGCAATGACGAACGGCTGGGCGTACTGCGGGCGCATCCGGATCTGGCGGGCAAGCTGGCGCAGGCCAACCGGTTAACGGCAGAGAGCACGTCTGAACAGGCAGGCGCTGGGTTGGATTCGCTTACGGATGCAGAACGCGAGATGTTCACCCGGCTAAATGGCGACTACACCGCCAAACACGGCTTTCCCTTTATCATTGCGGTGCGTGACAACACCAAAGCGTCGATCCAGGCGGCGTTTGAGCGTCGCCTGAACAACGACACCACCACCGAAACAGCCGAAGCCTGCAAACAGGTCGAACGCATCGCCGAACTGCGCCTGCGCGATATGTTGCCGGGATGAGCCATATTCTGAAACCCGAACCGCTGACAGCGGCGGCTTTTGCCCCCTATGGCGATGTGATCGAGGTCTCGGGCGCGCCCGACAAGCTGATCAATCAGGGGCTTTGCGGGCGGCATCACGACTTGGCGACGCTGGATTTCAGCGATGGTCGCGCCGGGATCAGCCTGTTTGACGCCAAGGCGCGCGCCTTCCCCTATGTGGTGGATATGGTCGAGCGTCACCCGGCGGGCAGTCAGGCGTTTATCCCGGTCAGTCAGGTGCCGTTTCTGGTGATTGTCGCCACGGATAACGGCGGCACACCGGTTGACCTGCGCGCCTTTGTCACCGCGCCGGGCCAGTCGATCAACCTGCATCGCGGCGTCTGGCACGGGGTGCTGGCGCCGATCAATGCCCCCGGTCAATACATGGTCGTTGACCGTATTGGCGCAGGCGACAATCTGCAGGAATTTTGGCTTGAAACACATTATGTGGTAGAAACGCCCAACCCGGACGCCAACACTTAGAAACAGCGCCGGTTTCAGACAACTACAACAAGGGACAGTAAAAATGGCTGACACTTCGATCGGGACACCGCAACAACTGCGCGACCCCAACTATACCCCCGCTTTGCACAAGGCGATTCCGCTGGGCATTCAGCACGTGCTGGCGATGTTTGTGTCCAACGTCACACCGGCGATCATCGTCGCCGGGGCTGCCGGGTTTGGCTTTGGCTCCAACTCGCCTGATTTCCCGGAATTGCTGTACCTGATCCAGATGTCGATGCTGTTTGCCGGGATCGCCACCTTGCTGCAAACCATCACCATCGGCCCGGTGGGCGCCGCGCTGCCCATCGTGCAAGGCACAAGCTTTGCCTTTTTGCCGATCATGATTCCGCTGGTGGCGGGTAAGGGCGTGGACGGGCTTGCCGCGCTGTTTGGCGGGGTGATTATAGGCGGCATTTTCCACGCCTTTCTGGGGACGTTCATCGGCAAAATCCGCTTTGCCCTGCCGCCATTGGTCACCGGCCTTGTCGTGACGATGATCGGCCTGGCGCTGGTCAAGGTCGGCATCCAATACGCCGCCGGGGGCGTGCCTGCCAAGATGTCGGGGGCGGCTGAATACGGATCTTTGTTGAACTGGTCCGCCGCGCTGGTGGTGATCATCGTCACGCTGGGGCTGAAATTCTTTACCAAGGGCATGCTGTCGATATCTGCTGTGCTGATCGGCCTTGCAGTGGGCTATCTCTATGCGCTGGGCGTTGGCATGATCACCTTTGAGACCATCGGCACCAGCTGGTCGCGCGCGTCGTCCTTTGCGCTGCCAGTGCCGTTCAAATACGGATTCGAATTCTCGGCGGCGGCGGTCATCGGCTTTTGCCTGATGGCCTTTGTGTCGGCGATTGAAACCGTCGGCGATGTGTCCGGTATCACCAAAGGCGGCGCTGGGCGCGAGGCGACGGATAAGGAAATCTCCGGCGCCACCTATGCTGACGGCTTGGGCACCGCCTTTGCCGGCCTGTTCGGCGGCTTCCCCAACACCTCGTTCAGCCAGAACGTCGGCCTGATCGCCATGACCGGCGTGATGAGCCGCCATGTTGTGACCATCGGCGCGATCTTCCTGATCATCTGCGGGCTGATCCCCAAAGTTGGCGCCATCATCCGCACCATCCCGATTGAGGTACTGGGCGGCGGCGTGATCGTGATGTTCGGCATGGTTGTCGCGGCGGGTATCTCGATGCTGTCCGACGTGGCATGGAACCGGCGCAACATGGTGATCTTCGCGATTGCTTTGTCAATTGGCCTCGGCCTGCAACTGGAACCTGACGCGGTGAAATACCTGCCCGACACGTTGCGCATTCTGATGACCAGCGGCCTGCTACCCGCCGCCCTGATCGCCATCGTGCTGAACCTGATCCTGCCGGCGGAACTGTCGGACGAATCCGTCGATGAAGTGTCGGGCGGCCATGCCGGTCACGGTTCGGGTTCGCTGTCGGGGGACTAAAGGCCCAAGTTTCCGTTGCCCGGGGCGCGTTAGCGTTCTGGGCAGCGTAGGGTTTTAGTTGCTCCTGAGGCCCCCGCGAACCTTGGGCAAAGGCTGATTACCGGCAATCTTTCGAAGCTCGGCAGTGAGCCCTTCCACGACATTCTGGACGCCCGCAGCATTTCGTCACTTATGGCGGATACCGGCCCTTCGCTGCAGTGCGCATCAAGGACTACACTGCGGGACAGAGTGTACTTTGACCGCAGAAAAGCTAATGTCGGCTTTTACAAGCTGAGCGCAAACTCTTGCAGTCAAAATTGGGCGTGGATTTGCGGCGCTACGGGAAATGCCATTTCAAGAGCAATGTGCCCTTAGAAGCGCAGGCCTTAAGACCCTCAGTAAGTTGAGGTCGATGGTTCTACCTTGAGCTGCCCTTGAATTTTGCCATTTTTCTTGATACATATCGACAATCGGAGCCAAACAGCCCTCATGAGAGCAGGGTCAGACGCGAGCGCTGGAACGATACACCCACGCCGCCCGCAGGTTCTAAATCGACCAAGCCAAGATAGGCGGTCGAAAACCACATCATTCAACGTCAACGGCCCGATTGATATCCAGTCGTGGCTTAAAAGGAGAACCATGACGATTTATTCTAAAATGAGAATATCCAACCCTACACCTTATTTCGAAACACCAGCTCAAGTTTTGAACGACGACAACCTTTGCCATGATGACAAGGTGGAGGTCCTGAGATCAATGGCACTGGACGCGGATCAAATTTTGGAAGCGACGGCCGAAGGGATGCCGTGGGGCAGTCCGGGATATGATACCAAGGACCTCCAGTCCGCATTGATCCAACTCGAAAAGATCAAAGAAACTGACGGTGTTGAAGCCTCAAATCTGCACAATGCCAGTTTCAATCGGATCATGGTGGTAACAACTATGGATCAGGAGATGAACCGCATCATCGCTCATAAGGCCTATAATATGGCTGAGGTGGCGGGCGGCAAAGTGTACTTGCTGAGCGTCGTCCCGTCGGAATTCGAAGGGATCGGATTAACGGCCGCAGGGCCGATGGTTACCTCGGTCCCCCTGGTTGCGACTGATGACACGGATATGCTTGAGGACCGCAACCGGCAACTTGAGGCTCTGAGGGGTGAATTGGAATCCAGCGTTGAGACTGATGTTGAGGTGCGCAGTGGCCAAATCGAACAAGTAATTTTTGATTATGCAGATGAATGCGATGCGGATGTCATTGTAGTCGGCTCTCCTAACAGATCATGGCTCGAAGCTATTTTGGAGACGTCAATTTCCCACAAAGTCACGAGGTCCGCGCTGTGTCCTGTTTTGGTCATACCGGAAGCGGGAGAGCCCGCCTGAAAACTGAAGATCAACTTCAAGCCCATGCTACTAAAGGAGATGATTTTATGGCCAAATTGGCAATTATGGCTGCATTTACAGCCTCCGGCGCGCGTAAAGAAACCCCGCTGGAAAAGACCTCGCGCATCGTGCGCGTAATAACTGACGACGCAGCAGAGGTGCGTCACGCGAAGACCGCACGCTTACGCAAAGCGCGCTTTGATAACCAAGCTGATAAAACTGCTGATACGGTCACGGTGAAACCAGGCAAAGTTCGCAATAGTCGTTAGTTGAGGCGCTTGGTGGCGGTTGTTTTGCAAAGACTGCAGGCAATTCGAGCAAAGTCTGATAACCGTTACAACAACAGCCAGCGTCTGTTTGTATGTTCAGGGAGTATCCGAAACTCTGTGTATGGGGATTGGCCCATGCGGTTAAAACGGGTCACTTATTGAACCGTTCGGG
>JBLINN010000232.1:0-7114 GCA_047639325.1 Paracoccaceae bacterium
CTGTCTGGCCGCGCTTTGCCGCGAGATTGGTGTGGCTCATATCGAACGGCGCGCCATTGATCGAAAAGGCGCCGCCACGCCGACCCATCATTCCGCCCATCATACCGCCACCCATTCCCATATCCAGCGAGAATTGGCGCTGAACTGCATCCGCCGGGTTGAGGTCGGGCAGGGCCTCGCCTGTGTCGGTGGGCAAAGTGGCAATACGTGGGGTCAGTCCCGGATCAACCACAAATTTCTGGACGTCAAACACCCCGCCGTCACCACTGCCACCCATCATTCCACCCATCATCGGGGTATTGGAAACGACTGCGCTCACAAGGCTGTCCGTCTCTGCGCCGGAAAAGTCGATCAGCAGTTCAACGCGCTCGCCGGGGGCCAGCGTGATGTCTTTTAGCGCAACGGCGGCCGGTAACAGGCCCGCATCACTGGCAATAAGGTGCAAATCGCGGCCCGAGGCCATGGAGAACCGGTAGATACGCGCATTGGAGCCATTCAGCAGTCGCAGGCGCACAATTCCGGCTGGTATGACGGCGACGCGCCCGATCTGGCCGTTGACAACAACGGTGTCGCCCAGAAATCCCACCATGGTTTCATGCATGCCGGACGAATAGTTCAACCGACCGCGCCGGTCAAAACGGCGATCCTGAACAACCAGTGTCAGGTCGTCCGTGCCGTAAGTGCCGGGCAGTCCGCGTTCGTCATCCCGCCCGTCAGTGATTTGCAGCACACCAGCCAGCCCTGCATGGACCTGCGCGGCGGTTTGTTCATGGATATGCGAGTGATACCACGCTGTTGCCGATGGCTGGGTGATCGGAAGCGTCACGCGCCAGGTTTCGCCCGGCAATACTGGTTGATGCGGGCCGCCGTCTACGTCACCCGGCACCAACAACCCGTGCCAATGGGTCGAAATAGGAATGTTCAGGGTGTTTTCAACGGTGGCTTCGGTTTCCCCTTGAGTTACGCGAACTACTGGCCCCAGATAGGCCTGATTGAAGCCAATCGTATCGCTGGTCGCGCGGTCCAGAAAGTTGGTTTGCCCAGCCTGCGCACGCAGACTGAAGCGTCCGGACTTCGTCGCGTCAAGCAAGGGCGGCATTGCTAGCCGCTGACGTGACGTCTGAGCAAATGCCGGGCCAGACAAGGTAGCTGCGCTGCCGACGGTGGCCATGCCGACAAGGAAGGCACGCCGGTTCATCATCCGAGTCCTGAAGGGTGTCATCAGACGAGCGCTGCCTCGTAACCCGCGTCCTTGATTGCCGCCAGAATGGTGTTGTCGCCGAGAGTGCTTTGAACGGCAACACTGTGGTCCGTCAGGTCGCAGGACACCTCTGCCGCTTGATCCGCGCTTTTGATTTCTTTTTCGATGGCCGCCGTGCAATGGCCGCAGGTCATGTCCGGTACGGTGAATTTGGTCATGTGAATCTCCTTCATTGCACCCATTTGGGTCCTTCCTGCGCTGGAGGGTCAAGGGTGAAACTGCCAAATGTGCCATTCCTTGTTCACATGTCTTGACCTTCCAGTTGGTGGAGGCCCTATATAGGAGGCGAACCAATCCAGGGATGAGTCGCATGCGTACCGAAAACCAGCTGAAACTATCGCTGCAAGGGATGTCCTGCGCGTCTTGCGTCGGGCGCGCCGAAAAGGCGCTTAAGGGGATATCCGGCGTAACAGAGGTGTCGGTTAACCTGGCTTCGGAAACGGCCGTTGTGCAGTTTGACAAAGCTGCGGATGCACTGGCCGTGGTCGAAACGCTGAAAAACGCTGGCTATCCGGCACGCACCCAATCGGTGACGATGCATGTCGAGTCCATGTCCTGCGCATCCTGTGTAGGGCGGGTGGACAAGGCGTTGGCGGTTGTGCCGGGGGTGCTGGACGTCAATGTGAATCTGGCCTCGGAAACGGCCACGATCACCTATCTTGAGGGACAAGTCACCACAACAGACCTGTTGCAGGCGGCGGCAGCGGCCGGATATCCGGGTCGTTTGAAAGATGCGGCCGCCCCCGAGGATATGGGCGCGCGCAAAGCAGCCGAGGCTCAGGTTCTGGCGCGTAAGATACTGTTGGCGGCTGCGCTGGCGTTGCCGGTCTTCGTGCTGGAAATGGGTGGCCATGCGATCCCGGCGTTTCACGACTGGATCGGTCATTCAATTGGCCACCAGGCAAGCTGGATAATCCAGTTTGTCCTGACCTCGCTGGTTCTGGTCGGGCCGGGGCGGCAGTTCTACCTGAAAGGCTACCCGGCCCTGTTGCGGGGTGCCCCTGATATGAACAGTCTGGTGGCGCTTGGGACATCGGCTGCCTATGCCTTTTCAGTTGTTGCAACCTTCCTGCCGTCGCTGCTGCCGCAAGGCACCCGCGCGGTATATTACGAGGCGGCGGCAGTCATTGTCGTGCTGATCCTGCTGGGTCGGTTTCTTGAGGCGCGCGCCAAAGGGCGCACCGGTGAAGCGATCCGCAAGCTGCTGGGGCTTCAGGCCAAGACCGCGCATGTGGTGCGGGGCGATGAGATTGTCGAGATCGACGTAGATCAGATTATAGTCGGCGACATTCTGATGGCCCGCCCCGGCGAACGCATTGCCGTGGACGGTGATGTTACTCAAGGCACCAGCTATGTCGATGAAAGCATGATCACCGGAGAGCCGGTTCCCGCTGCCAAAAGTGATGGTGACCCGGTGACCGGCGGAACAGTGAACGGGGCCGGAAACATCCGATTTCGCGCAACCCGCGTGGGCGCGGATACCACGCTGGCCCAGATCATCCGCATGGTGGAAGAGGCACAGGGGGCAAAGCTGCCAATTCAGGGTCTGGTCGACAGGATAACCCTGTGGTTTGTGCCCGCGGTGATGGGGCTGGCCGCGCTGACGGTGCTGGTCTGGCTGGTATTCGGGCCGGACCCAGCGTTGTCCTATGCCCTGATTGCCGGGGTCGCCGTGCTGATCATTGCCTGCCCCTGCGCCATGGGACTGGCAACGCCGACCTCGATCATGGTCGGCACCGGGCGTGCCGCTGAAATGGGGGTGCTGTTCCGCAAGGGAGATGCGCTGCAAGCCCTTCAAGGCGTCAACGTGGTGGCATTGGACAAGACCGGCACCTTGACCGAAGGGCGACCAGAACTAACCGATCTCAACCTGGCAGGTGGATTTTCTCGCGCCGAGGTCCTGCATCTTGTGGCAGCCGTCGAACGCGACTCAGAACACCCAATTGCAGAGGCAATTGTCCGCGCCGCCAAGAGCGAGGGGATATCCTTGCCCGACATTCAGGACTTCGCCTCGATCACCGGGTACGGAGTCAGCGCGACTGTCGATGGCCGATCGGTTTTGGTGGGCGCGGATCGCCTGATGACCCGCGAGGGGATTGATCTGGCTACTCTGGGCACCGCTGGCGCGGATTTGGGCGCTGCGGGCAAGACGCCGCTATACGCAGCAATTGATGGGCAAATCGCAGCCGTCATCGCAGTTTCGGACCCGTTAAAGCCAACAACGAAACCGGCGATCGCGGCGTTGCATAACCTTGGCCTGAAGGTCGCCATGATCACTGGCGACAACCGGGCAACAGCGCAGGCGATTGCCGATGCAATCGGCATCGACCATGTGGTTGCCGAGGTGCTTCCTGATGGTAAGGTTGCCGCCCTGAAAGAGCTGGCTTTAGGCGGTAAAAAGGTCGCCTTTGTCGGGGACGGGATCAATGACGCACCTGCCCTGGCCCATGCCGATGTCGGGATTGCCATTGGCACTGGAACTGATGTGGCCATCGAGGCGGCGGATGTTGTCCTGATGTCGGGTGATTTGCGCGGCGTTGTGAACGCCTTTGACGTTTCTGCCCGCACGATGGCGAATATCCGTCAGAACCTGTTCTGGGCCTTTTCCTACAACACGGCCCTGATTCCGGTCGCAGCCGGTGTGCTCTATCCAGCATTTGGACTGTTGCTTTCGCCAGTTCTGGCCGCCGGGGCCATGGCCCTTTCCAGCGTCTTTGTGTTGAGCAACGCGCTGCGCCTGCGCCTGATACGTCCAGTAATGTCCGGGAAAGCCACCCCGTAACCAGCCGGTTCAGGGCTGCATCCGGCCCTTGCCAAGTAAAGGAGAAAAGAATGAACATCGGAGACGTTTCCCGCCGGACTGGTTTACCAGCAAAAACCATTCGGTACTATGAGGATATCGGCTTGATCGATCCGCTACGCAGCAACAATGGCTATCGCAGTTTCCGTGAAAGCGACCTGCACAAACTCGCCTTTCTGGGACGGGCCCGGTCGCTGGGGTTTTCCATCGAGGATTGTCGCAATTTGTTGGGGCTTTATGATGACAGAACCCGCGCCAGCGCCGATGTCAAAGCAATCGCCCAAGAGCATCTTAAGCGGATCGATCAGAAGCTGGCCGAACTGACTGAAATGCGCGGCACGCTTTCGCACCTGATCAAAGAATGCGCCGGGGATCATCGCCCGGATTGCCCGATCCTGGCGGATTTGGCAGCTACACCAAAGGAAGAGCCAACGGCCTTGGCAGGTTAGCGCCACAAAGACTCGTCCGACGTTTTTCTCGCGAAACATTTAGAGCGAAGATCGTAGTTCCGTCTGGCAGTGGTCGCAGTTTTCCATCGGTATTTGCCTATTGGGCAGAGCACACCCGCGCCTGATCACGCACGACGGCATAATCGCCCATCATCTCGATGACAGCCGATTCGTCCGGCAGCATCGCCAATTCCTCCGCCGCCCGCGCCTGAATGTCGCTGCTGCACTCCACGAACGGCGGACACGCTATTGCGCCAACCGTTTCAAAACCCTCCGTCGCGCAGCCTGTCAACCAGCTCGCCCCGACCACGAAGCAGTCAAACTGGATCATTAGTCAACAACAACAACCCTAACCTCAACCCTGCCAGTTTGCGGGCGAGCGCCACTTTGGCTTTGCGCGGTCCTGTCCTCTCGGCAATCGCACGCGCCCAGTCCCGCAGACGCGACCCGCCGATCTTTCGGGTGAGAATCGCATTGGCGGCCTCGAAGAGATAGGTTCTTGTCATCTTGTCCCCACGCTTGGATACCCTGCCGAACCTCGACATCTACCCCTAACCGCCAAAAACACTGGTCGAAACTACAAACCCGGCACCTGTCAGTCTCAGGACTGAGCGCTCTGACGAAGCAAAAATCTCTGGATTTTGCCACTTGGTGTCTTCGGTAGTTCTTCTGTGAATTCCACTACCCGTGGATAGGCATGAGCCGAGAGACGTTTTTTCACGTAGGCCTGCAGTTCTTCGGCCAGAGCATCGCTCGCCTGAAAATTTTTCGCCAAAACGACGACAGCCTTTACAATTTCTGTGCGCTCCTTGTCGGGTAGGCCTATCACGGCGGCCTCTGTGACTGCTGGATGTTCGATCAGCGCGCTTTCTACATCGAACGGACCGATCCGATAGCCGGATGACGTAATGACATCATCGTTTCGGCCAACGAAGGTGACGCAGCCGCCTTCGTCGCGCTCAACAGTATCGCCGGTGCGATAATAGCCACCCGAAATTGCTTTGGTTTCCTGATTGAAATACCCTTTGAACCAGAGCAGCGGTGAGTTTTCGATATCGACGGCCAATTGTCCCGGCACATTCGGCTCCGCGACGTTGCCATCGTCATCAAGAACTTCGACCTTGAAACCCGGCATTGCATATCCGGCCGAACCTGCCCGGACCGGGTGCTCAAGCCCGTGGTGGTTGTTGACCACCATCCCGGTTTCGGTCTGTCCATAATGATCTTTGATGGGGGCTTTGATGTGCTCATCAAACCAGCGGATCACTTCTGGATTGAGCGGTTCGCCCGCACTGCTGACGCAGCGCAGCTTGCCTTGCACCTTAGCCGCTTCTTCCGGCCCCGCGGCGATCATCAAACGAAACGCCGTTGGTGCTCCGGCGAAATTGGTGATGCCTAATCGACGGATAATCTCATAGGTGCCGTCCACTGTGAACGGACCTTCCACCAGCGTGGTTGCGTGGCCCATCAACAAGGGGCCGAATACGGCGTAGTATAGACCGTAAGCCCAACCCGGGTCAGCGATATTCCAGAAAACATCATCCGGTTGAAGATCGATACCATCAACCATGTAAGCCTTGAATGCGACCAACGCATTCAAGGGAACCGGCACGCCTTTTGCCGGGCCTGTGGTGCCCGAGGTGGCCATCATCAACATCAGATCATCGCCATGCCGCATCACCGGAGCGAATTCGGCAGAATGCTGTTTAAGCGCTTGCCGAAAGTCTATGTCGTTTTCCGCCAGATCGGTAGGCGATGCGGTTACGACAGCCACGCGGGGACAGAATTCTATCGTTTCCAGCTTGCTGCGATTGGCCGTATCGGTGACCACGAATTTGGCCCCGCTCATGTGCATGCGATCCTGAATCGCCTTCGGACCAAATGCCGTGAACAAGGGCTGATAAACAGCGCCTGCGCGCAGTGTTCCCAGAATTGTGGCAACAAGGTCTGGCGTCCGGGGAAGAAGGCCCGCAACAACGTCCCCTGGCTGTATCCCCTGGGCCGTCAACAGGTTGGCGACACGCGCTGCATCATCGCGCAACTCCGCAAAGCTGCGGGTTTCATGGCGGCCATCCAGCGCAATCCAATCCAGTGCCTTCGCATCTGCCTCAACATGCCTGTCACAACACTCGACACATGCGTTTATGCCGTCGGCGAAGTCCCCGGAAAACGTCTCCGCCGCCTTTTCCAAACGGAAGCGACGCAAGGCCTCAACATATGACGGCGCAAATTTGTCCGCGATCTGATCTGACATGGTCTGCTTTCCTGTGTGGATTGACGATGCCACAGCTTGGAACAAATGCTCCAACATTTCCACCATATGTCACCGAAGGCCTATTATATGGCTTCACGTGTCAGGGGCATACGGTGCTTTCATCCCTTTCTTCGCAAAGAACTCCGCCAGAGGCCGCGGCAAGCCACCATCATATTCCATGATGGCGGCCCGCTCTTCATAGGCATCTTCCTGATCTGACAAAGCTCTGCGTGCAGGCGCTTGTCGCTGCGGCATTTGCGGCATTTGCGGCAAATAATTTGGCGGATTGTCCTCTTCTTTGTTTCTTGGGTCCCTGCGGGGAAAATGTCCTCCGGGTTGTCGAAACAAGC
>JBLINN010000233.1:0-7087 GCA_047639325.1 Paracoccaceae bacterium
CGTAGGATGTGCATTTTGCGCAGCTTTGTTATTCCATCACAGGAATCGAAAACTCGCCGCCTTCTTTGATGCCGCTGGGCCAGCGGGCGGTCACGGTCTTGGTGCGGGTGTAGAACTTGAACGCATCCGGGCCGTGCTGGTTGAGATCGCCGAACACTGACTTTTTCCAGCCGCCAAAGGTGTGATAGGCCAATGGCACTGGGATTGGGACGTTGATGCCGACCATGCCCACATTGATCCGGTTGGCAAAATCACGCGCCGCGTCGCCGTCGCGGGTAAAGATCGCGGTGCCGTTGCCATATTCATGGTCCATCGCCAGTTTCAGCGCGTCCTCATAGGAGTCGGCGCGCACGGTGCACAGGACCGGGCCAAAGATTTCCTGCTTATAGATGTCCATGTCGGCGGTGACGTTATCAAACAGGTGCGGCCCGACGAAAAACCCGTCTTCATAGCCCTGCAGACTGAACCCACGGCCATCAACCACCAGCTTGGCGCCTTGGTCGACACCGGTTTGCACCAGGCGTTCGATATTGGCCTTGGCAGCGGCAGTGATGACGGGGCCGTAATCCACGTCATTGCCGGAGGTATAGGGGCCAACTTTCAGCTTTTCGATGCGCGGTATCAGCTTTTCCAGCAACCGGTCGGCAGTATCGTCGCCCACAGGCACAGCCACCGAAATCGCCATGCAGCGTTCGCCAGCGGCGCCGTATCCTGCCCCAACCAGCGCGTCTGCGGCTTGGTCCATATCGGCGTCAGGCATGATGATCATGTGGTTCTTGGCACCGCCAAAACACTGCACCCGCTTGCCGTTGGCACAGCCGGTGGAATAGATATATTCAGCGATAGGTGTCGAGCCGACAAAGCCGATCGACTGGACCACGTCGTGATGCAACAGGGCGTCCACGGCTTCTTTGTCACCATTGACGACTTGCAGGATACCCTTGGGCAGCCCGGCCTCTTCGAACAGTTCTGCCAGCATCAGCGGCACCGACGGATCACGCTCGGACGGTTTCAGGATAAAGGCGTTGCCGCAGGCGATGGCCGGGGCAAACATCCACAGCGGGATCATCGCCGGAAAGTTGAACGGGGTGATGCCCGCCGACACGCCCAGGGCCTGACGCATGGAATACATGTCGATGCCGGGGCCAGCGCTGTCGGTATAGTCGCCTTTCAGCAGCTGTGGCGCGCCGATGCAATATTCGACCACTTCCAGCCCGCGCTGCACGTCACCGGCAGCGTCTGGCAGGGTTTTGCCGTGCTCGCGGCTAAGGGCCTCGGCCAGCTTGTCCATGTCGCGGTTCAGCAGATCGACGAATTTCATCAGTACGCGGGCGCGGCGCTGGGGGTTGGTGGCGGCCCAGGCGGGCTGGGCGGCGGCGGCGATTTCCACTGCGTGGTTCACCTCTTCGACGCTGGCCAGCGGGGTTTTGGCCTGAATGTCGCCTGTGGCCGGGTTCATCACATCGGCAAACCGTTGGGACGTGCCTTTGACGTGTTCGCCGTTGATATAATGGGTCAGTTCTTGCATTGGTCTCTCCTCGGGACTGGTTATGCGCAAGATAGGCTTGCAGAAATCCCTTGAACAGAGGCAATATTTCAAAAAGGTTTTGCAAATTTGCAAGATGAAGCGAGGGGGCAGTGATGGAACCGCAATGGGATGACATGAAAATCTTTTTGGCGGTGGCGCGCGAAGAAAGCCTGTCGGGTGCGGGCCGGGTGCTGAAACTGGACCCGGCGACGGTGGGGCGGCGCATCGCGCGGCTGGAGGCGGCGATGGAAGCGCCGTTGTTTGTCAAATCGCCGCAAGGATACGCGCTGAGCGCCGCCGGAGAGCGGATGTTGGGTTTTGGCGAGCAGGCAGAACAGGCGATGCGCGCCGCGACCGAGGCCCTGACCGGCCCCAGCGAAAGCCTGAGCGGGCAAATCCGCATCGGCGCGCCGGATGGCTGTGCCAATTATCTGCTGCCGCAGGTTTGCGCCAAGATTGCCACCGACAACCCGGATCTGGACATTCAGATTGTCGCCTTGCCGCGGGTGGTCAACCTGTCGCGGCGCGAGGCGGATATGGCGATTACTGTCAGCCAGCCAACTGCCGGGCAGTTATTAGTGCATAAGATCACCGATTATCGCCTGCATCTGGTGGCTGCGCGCCAGTATATGCGCGCGCAGGGCGGGGTCGAGACGCTCGCGGATCTGCGCGGGCGGCGGATGGTCGGCTATATCCCGGATATGATTTTTGACGCAGAGCTGGATTACCTGAGCGAACTGGGGGTCGAGCGGGTGCCGCTGGCGTCGAATTCGGTGCCGGTGCAGCTGAAACTGGCGAGTTGCGGAGTGGGTCTGTGCGTGGCGCATGATTTTGCGCTGCCGTCACACCCGACATTGCGCAAAGTTCTGGAGGATCAGATCAGCCTGACCCGCAGCTTTTATCTGGTGCGCCATCAAGGGGATCAGCGCAGCGAGCGGCTGAACCGGTTTGCCGAGGCACTTGGCACTGGGTTGCGGGACGAGGTGACCCGGTTGGAAGCCCTGACTTGACTTGACGGCTTATTGCGGCAACGCTTTGGAATACGAAAGAATATTGCGGAGGTGTCATAAGTGCTTGTTCAACAGATACTCAAATCCAAAGCCACATCCGGGGTTTTGACGGTGAAGTCATCGGCGCGTGTCTCTGAGGCGGCCGAGGTTCTGGCCAACAACAAGATTGGGTCGGTGGTTGTGTCGGATGATGATGGCCAGACGGCAATGGGCATCCTGTCAGAGCGCGACATTGTGCGCGAGCTGGCCAAAAGCGGCAGTGGTTGCCTGGACAAGGCGGTCAGCACTTATATGACCTGCGAATTGGTGACCTGTACCAGACAGACCAGCGCGCAGGACGTTCTGTCGCAGATGACCGAAGGCCGGTTCCGCCATATGCCGGTCGTCGAAGGTGGCAAGATGATTGGGCTGGTGACGCTGGGCGACATGGTCAAGGCGCAACTGTCTGAACTGGCAATGGAAAAGGAAGCGTTGCAAGGGATGATCATGGGCCATTAAGGCCCGTTCCCCCGTTGGGCGACAACAGGGTCATGTTAGCGAAAACAGGCTTACGTCGCGCTTGCAATTCGCGGCACGGTGATGTTTGCATGTGCAGCATTATGTGACACTCGCAGGAGACCCCTATGCGCATCGCTTTATATCCCGGCACGTTTGACCCGATCACATTGGGCCATATCGACATCATCCGCCGGGCGGCGGCGCTGGTGGACAAGCTGGTGATTGGCGTGGCGATCAACCGCGACAAGGGGCCGTTGTTCACGCTGGAAGAGCGGGTTGCGATGATCGAGGCGGAATGCGCCAAGCTAAGCACCCAGACCGAGACCGAGATTGTGGTGCATCCGTTTGAGAACCTGCTGATCCACTGCGCCCATAACGTCGGCGCGCAGATCATTGTGCGCGGACTGCGGGCTGTGGCTGATTTTGAGTATGAATATCAGATGGTTGGGATGAACCGGGCGCTGGACAGTTCCGTCGAGACGGTTTTCCTGATGGCCGATGCCAAGCATCAGGCGATTGCCAGCAAGCTGGTCAAAGAGATCGCCCGGCTGGATGGCGATGTGTCAAAATTTGTCACACCACAGGTGAACGCGGCGCTGCGCGCGCGGTGGGCCAGGTCGGGCGGCCAGTAAGGCGGTCGAGTACGGGTTTACGGTAGATGGTTTGGCTGCAGTAGGATCACAGTAGGATCAGGGCGGGATCACAGAGGGATTAGCGCCAAAAGGCGATCCATTCGATAAGTTCATATAGCCGCTTGCCCACAAAAACCACATCGTCCAGCCCGTGAAAGGCCAGGTCCAATATGATGGCAAGAAAGATCAGCAGGCCCAATACCAGAGCGATGCGATTGGTCATGGAAATCCCGTTGGTCTGACACGCGTGTCGTCAAGATATGCCTGACGCCGCCGGTTCACACAAGGGGTGCGCGCGCCAGATCAGGCGTTGCGTGTCCCCATCGCCACCGCCAGGTCGGCCATGCGGCAAGAAAAGCCCCATTCATTGTCATACCACGCCAGCACCCGCACCAGGCGGCCACCCACCACTTTGGTTTGATCCGGCGCAAAGATAGAGCTTTGTTCAGTATGGTTGAAGTCGATCGAGACTTTCATTTCGGGATCATACGACATCACCCGGCCCATCGGCCCGGCCACGGCGGCGGCCACGGCGGCGTTGACCTCTTCGACGGTCACATCACGCGCGGCGCGGAACGTCAGATCGACAGCGCTGACGTTTGGGGTGGGGACGCGGATGGCTGAGCCATCAAGGCGGCCTTTGAGGTTTGGCAGAACTTCGCCCAATGCGGCGGCGGCCCCGGTCGAGGTGGGGATCAGCGCCATTGCAGCAGCGCGGGCGCGGTACAGGTCGTTGTGGCGGCGGTCCAGCGTGGGCTGGTCACCGGTATAGGAATGGATCGTGGTCATGATGCCGTGCTCGATGCCGATAGCCTCGTCCAGCACTTTGGCCAGCGGCGCCAGGCAGTTGGTGGTGCAGGACCCGTTCGAGATCATCTTGTCGCCCGGTGCCAGTTGGTCGTCATTGACGCCATAGACGATGGTTCTGTCGACGTTTTTGGCGGGCGCCGAGATCAGCACCGATTTGGCGCCTTGGTCCAAATGGACCTTGGCCTTGGCGCCATCGTTGAACTGACCAGTGCATTCCAGCACCACGTCACAGCCCGACCAGTCCAGTTCAGCCGGGTCATAGGTTGAAAACATTTCGATCGGGCCCTGGCCCAGATCAAGAGTGCGATCGCCGGTTGTAATCTCGTCCGGATACCGGCCATGCACAGAGTCATAGCGCAGCAGATGCGCGGCAGTGTCCAGCGGGCCGGTGGCGTTGGCCTTGACCACACGGATGTCGTTGCGCCGACTAGAGGCGATGTGCGACAGGGTACAGCGGCCGATGCGGCCAAATCCGTTGATACCGACATTGATGGTCATGGGTTAGGCTCCGGTTCAGGGTGTTGGGGGCCGTATAGACGCCCGGGCGCGGCGTCGAAAGGGTAAAACGGTGTGTTTTTAGGGTGTTAGCGCAAACTTGCACCGGTGGCGCTAACGTTTGCGTCGGGCGGTGGATCGGGTAGGGTTCTGGTTAGTATGCAATTGAGAGGGGCGCGGTAATGAGCGGTTTGTTGGCTTTGCTGGATGATGTGGCAGCGATTGCCAAAGTGGCGGCGACGTCGATTGATGATGTGGCGGCACAGGCGGCCAAGGCGGGCGCCAAGGCGGCGGGGGCGGTGATTGACGACGCTGCGGTGACGCCGAAATATGTGCACGGGTTCGAGGCAAGCCGGGAATTGCCGATCATCTGGCGCATCGCCCGGGGGTCGTTGAAGAATAAGCTGTTGTATCTGTTGCCGGCGGGGATGGTGCTGACAACCTATGCGCCCTGGGCGATCACGCCGCTGCTGATGCTGGGGGGCGGGTATCTGTGTTTTGAGGGCGCGGAAAAGGTGTACCACGTCTTTGTGCCGCATCATGCGAGTGACGGCAGTTTGGATGAGATGGTCGGGGATCCGGCGCATCTAGAGGAACAAAAGGCCGCCGGGGCGATCAAGACGGATTTCATCCTGTCGGCTGAGATCATGACCATCGCACTTGCAGCGATCCCGCCCAGCAACATCTGGATGGAGGCGGCAACCCTGGCGGTTGTCGGCATTGGGATTACGGTGGTGGTTTATGGCAGCGTGGCGCTGATCGTGAAGGCGGATGATGTCGGGCTGTTCATGTATCGCAACGGGCGGCTTGCGCTGACCCGGCGGTTTGGCCGAGGGATTGTGCAGGCGATGCCGGGGTTTCTGCGGCTGCTGACCAATATTGGCACGGCAGCGATGCTGTGGGTTGGCGGATCAATTGTGATTCACGGTCTGGAAGGGCTGGGGTTTGGCTGGCTGGGGCACCAGATTCACGATCTTGCAGCGATGGTGGCGCATCAGGTGCCTGCGGATTTTGCAGGCATCGTCGGGTGGAGCGCCAAGGCGGCGATGGACGGGGTTGTTGGGTTGGGCTTGGGATTGGGGCTGATCCCGGTGGTGACCAAGGCAATTGTGCCGCTGTGGCAGGCCGTTACCGGCAAAGGGCGGGCCGAGATGCCTTGAGGGCAGTGAAGAGACTTCTCTGGCGGAATGGTGCGCAGAATGCACACCCTACGGGCGATGTCGCGACGCCGTAGGGTGTGCTTTTAGCGCACCTTGGTCGTGGTCTCTGCCATTGGGCCAGAGGTGGGTTAGTCGAGCAATTCCTTGACCTTAGCCACTGTGGCCGCCGCGGTAATGCCGAACTTTTCGTAAAGTTCCTCTGCCGGGGCGGAGGCGCCAAAGCTGTCCATGCCGATGAACGCGGACTTGAGGTTGCGGCCGCGCTCGCCCAGCAACCAGCGATCCCAGCCCTGTCTGACGGCCGCTTCGATACCAATACGCACCGCCCCCCCCGGAAGGACGCGGCGGCGATAGGCTTCGTCCTGTTCGGCGAACAATTCCATACAGGGCATGGACACCACGCGGGTGCCGATGCCGTCGGCCTCAAGCAGCGCGCGCGCCTCCATTGCGATCGACACTTCGGAGCCGGTGGCGATCAGGATCACCTGACGCTTCTCGGTTGCTTCGGCCAGAACATAGGCGCCATTGGCCGTTAGGTTCTTGGTCTTATGCTCGGTCCGGACGGTGGGCAGGCTCTGGCGGGTCAGCGACAGAACTGACGGGGTTTCCTTGGTGGTCAGCGCGATTTCCCAGGCTTCGGCGGTTTCCACCGTGTCGGCGGGGCGGAACACATAGGTGTTGGGCGTGGCGCGCGAAATCGCCAGATGTTCGACCGGCTGGTGTGTCGGGCCGTCTTCGCCCAGACCAATGCTGTCATGAGTCATCACAAACACTGTCGGGATACGCATCAATGCCGCCAGTCGCATTGCCGGGCGGGCATAATCCGTGAACGCCATAAACGTGCCGCCGTAGGGGCGCACGCCGCCATGCAGCACCATGCCGTTCATCGCCGCCGCCATCCCGTGTTCGCGCACCCCCCAATGAACATAGCGTCCCTTGCGGTTTTGCGGGCTG
>JBLINN010000234.1:0-6997 GCA_047639325.1 Paracoccaceae bacterium
TCCAACACAAGCCGGTGGCGCACCCCAGGTTGGTCTGCGCCAATCAATACCTTCCCAAAGCATTGCCAGCTGCCCCGAGGTCAAACGCACGGCGCCATCGCCCGATGACGGCCAAGCAAACCGCCCGCGTTCCAGGACTTTATAATACAGGCAAAACCCCCGCTGCCCGGCAGCGCATGCTTGCATGCGCGAGCAGGGGGCCATCCCAGTAGAGCAGCTTCAACCGATCACCACGCCGCCCTCGAAACGCAAATACCGCGCCACTCGCCGGTTTGTGACGCAACACATCCTGGGCCAGAGCCGAAAGGCCGGCGAGGCCCTTGCGCATGTCTGTCACGCCGCAGGCAAGATAAACTCGGACGCCAGTTCCAGGGCCGGTCATGCGGCTTCCACCGCGCGGATCAGTCACGTCAGCACGGTCTCATCCATCGTACTATCGAACCGTAAGCACCGACCGCCCTGCAAGCGAAGCTCAAGAGGTATAGAAGCTGCAGGTTTCGGCTCGGGTGTTGCCATTGCCCCAATCTGGAAATCGACGGGCAGAAAAACTGTGCCCTCACTGGCGGCCCACAGCCCCTTCTTCTTCAGCTCATGCCTCCACCGATAAATCTGCTGACGCGTCACGTCATACCGGTGAGCAACATGCGTGACACTCGCCCCGTCAATGCCGATCGACAAGACAATCCCGATCTTCTCATCATCGCTCCACCGACGCCGACGCCCAAACCCAAGAACCTCGCCCCGCATTACACCCTCCCAACAAGACACGCCGTTAGCGACGTCGTTATGCACGTGTCCTAAATCATCACATCAAGATCAGGCAGCCGGTCTCAATCGCGCGGTTACTGTTGAACGCATTTTCAGGGGGCTTTCCGGGCCTGCTGAAAGCCAAAACAACACCCCGGCGATAGGCCCGCAAATCCAGATCCCGCGAGATAAATTCCGGCCCATTGTCCACACGAATGGTTTTTGGATAGCCGACTTTGCTGCAAACTCGATCAAGGGATTTGACCACATCCTCACCGCGATAGCTTAACCCACCCTCTCGGGCATGTAAGCATGCCCTGCCGGTCGACGATAGAAAGCGTGTTTGCCACTGTGCGGCATCGCACGGTGCGCACCAAAGGCGCGCTGTCACAAAAGACCGCAAAGCTGATGGTCTTTACCCTCATTCAGGCCGCATCAAAGAAATGGCTGCGGCTCAAGGGCAGAAACCAGTTGCGAAAGGTCATCGAAGGTATCAAATTCAACGACGGTGTCGAAGTGACCGATGACACCGAAAACCGCGCCGCCTGATGATGCGCGTCACCCAAATTCAAGCATAGCTTACAGTGGTGCCTTCGTAGCGCTGTTTAACAATAATCGCCTTCTGAGCGTCCGTGAACTTGGATGCTTTCATCGTTTCCACTCCTTATCCCAGCTAGGAAAGTAGCAGCCGAAAACTCTAGATAAAAACGGTCCAGTTTGCTGGGGGCAGAGCACACCCGAGATCGTGACAGGGCCTTGCGGAAAACAATAGCGCCATCGCCCGAAGCACCATGCAGGTGAAAAACATTCTTCGCGATATCAATCTCAATGGCGCTAACCTTATCCATGGACGTCTCCCTGTAGCTGTTGTCATAACGCTACCTTGGCACATTTCGATGCCGTAGGGGGCCGTCCACCCCATCGCAATTGCTACCTGTGCAATACCCTGCCGGTCTTCGGGATCGTGGCGCTAGCATGACAACCTTTTCCTATACTGCCCTTTCCATTCTGCCGAAAGGATCGCACCATCAAAGCGTGGGATCAAACACCTAGAAACTAGGTGCACCTCAAGGGGGTATTCAGTTCCCACTTTTCGGACTGCGCTTTAGGTAGATACAAAACCCACCCCATCGGGTGCAATCAGCGCGGCGGTCAGTTGCCCGGTGGCATAGGCGCCGGTGTCGATAGATATCACGCCGAACTCGGCCCGGGGCATATCGACAATCCTGTGTCCGTGCACAACCCACAGGCCATCAGGTCGAGGTTTGCGGGCAAAGTCCGGGTGGCCCCAAAGTAGATGTGTCTCGTCCTGATCTTCGATACTGCCAGCTGGATCGGCGCCGGCATGGACGACAGCCACATTGCCAGAACGGTAGAAAGCCGGGCGAGACTTGATCCAGTTGATCAAATTCTCGCCCATCGCCGTTTCTAATGCATCGCGCGCGGTTTCCAATTCCCCGCCGCCTGATGTGTCGGTGAGCCCGGCAACACCGAAACTGGCCAGCGTTTGCAACCCGCCATTGCGCAGCCAGTTTGCACCGTGTCTTTTTGGGTTTGCCAAAAATCCCAGCATCATGACTTCGTGGTTGCCCTTAAGGCAGCCAATTTCTGGGGCTGCCTGGAGGAACCGCAAAACGTCGGCGCTGTGTTCGCCGCGATCCACATAGTCGCCGACGCAGAACACTGGATATTCGGGATTAAGTAGACCAAGTAGCTGCTGCAACAGATCGGCCCGCCCGTGAATATCGCCGACAGCATAAAAGGGGGCGTCTGGCGCGACGGGCCCAAATGGGACCTTGCCGCCTAGCTTTCGGGCTATCCATGATTTGATCATTCACTCTGCCTTGGTCGGCGTTTGTTTGTTGCAATTCAAACCTAGTAATTGGGAAGCTTATACCGCGCAGAGCACGGAGTGTGAAGACGGTCAGATACTTGACATATGGCGCTGACAGTATCGAGGGGCTAGATAATGCGGTTTGCCGTGTGGCTTTGTATGGATGTGTTTAACGCTGCGGCTGTTTCAAGCCGGGTGGGTTGCCCAGAATTCTTCGACGTATGGCATGCCTGGTTTGACCGATATGCAGGTACAGCATCGCGGCCAGTATTGTCCGTTTCACCAGTTTGCGCAATCGTTCGACATCGTGCGGCAACCCCGAACTGACCGACACAATGCATCCTTTCTCGACCAGATTTCGGCCAATACCACGTTGTGCGTTTGTGAAAGAATTCGATGCTTGACGGTCACAATCGGGTCCCTGACACGCCGGGCAGACTTGTTAGCGCTGCCTGTAAGCCGTCATGGTTAGTTGTTGTAGTACTTCGACCCGTACCCAGCATAGGCACCATAGCGCCCACCATAGCCGTATTGCTTCATCCGTTTGGCGTTGATTTGCGACAGAACCAACCCGGTAACGGGTCAGGTAAAACCACGATGATGAACATGATCTCGGGCGCGTTTCGGCCCACATCGGGGTCGATTTCCCTGAAAGGCGCAGGCATTTCCGACCTGCCCGCGCAAGAGATCGCGCGGCGCGGCGTGGGGCGGACATTTCAGCTGGTGCGGCTGTTGCCATCGCTGAACGTGCTGGAAAACGTGGTGCCTGGCGCGGTGTTTGACCATCGCCGCCGCTGGGGCGATGCGGCGACGCATCAGGCGCATGAAATGCTGGAACGGGTGGGGTTGGAAGGCATGGCCTATGCGCCTGTGTCGGCGCTGACATATATCGACCAGAAACGCCTGGAACTGGCGCGGGTGCTGGCGGGCGAGCCGGAAATCCTGTTGCTGGACGAATGGCTAGCTGGGCTGAACCCGACCGAGCTGGAAACCGGGATCGAGCTGATCCATGCCTTGCGCGACGAAGGGCGCACGATTGTGTTGGTGGAGCATGTGATGGATGCAACCCGGTCACTATGCGATCGCTGCGTGGTGATGTCGTAAGGTGCCAAGTTTGAGGGCACCCCGGCGGATGTGTTGTCAGACCGCAAGGTTATTCAGGCTTATCTGGGGGATGATGATGCTTGAGGTTCGCGAACTCAGCGCCACCTATGGCAAGCACCGCGCGCTGGACGGCGTGTCGTTGCGCGTTGATCCGGGTGAGATTGTGGTGATCCTGGAGGCCAATGGCGCGGGAAAAAGTACTCTACTCAAGGCGATTGGTGGGATTTGTGTGGGGGCGGTGTCGGGTCATGTGGTTATTGATGGTCACCCGATCCTTGCGGCCAGCCCCGACGCAATCGTGGCACACGGGCTGGCATTGGTGCCAGAGGGGCGCGGGATATTCGGTGACCTGTCGGTGCGCGAAAACCTGACGTTGGGGGCCGATGCCAACCGTGCCCGCGCCGATGAGGCCGCCAATCTGGACCGGGTGTTAACCCTGTTTCCCCGGTTGGGCGAACGCCAGAGGCAGATTGCGCGCACCATGTCGGGCGGTGAATAGCAGATGTTGGCGATTGGCCGCGCGATGATGTCGAACCTGCAGTTCCTGATGCTGGACGAACCGTCGCTGGGCCTGTCTCCGCTGCTGTGCAAAGAGCTGTTTGCCAATCTGGGTGTGGTGCGCAAGGCGGGGATTGGCATTTTTCTGGTGGAACAGAATGCGAGGCAAAGCCTGGCGATTGCCGACGGTGGCTATCTGCTGGAAAACGCCCGGATTATTCATGAGGATGCCGCCGACAAGCTGATGCACGACCCGGCGGTGCAAAAGGCCTATCTGGGTGGCACCGGCAAGGCAGCAAAACCGGAGCCGGTGAAAGACTCACCCATCAAACCCCAGCCAATTCAGACGCGCCCAAGCCACGCCGCACCACGGATGACGGCTGATCAACTGCTGGGCACCTCGTTGCTGATATCATTGCCAAAGCCTCGCGGCCCGTATCGGGCCAGACAACCACCGGCACAGTGACCCAAGCCGGGCAGGGGGATTACCTGCACGCGGTACTGGCAGATATCGAACGTGCGGTGCGGCAGGTCCGTACATCCAATAACATCGGTCTTAGCCGGTTAGACGCTTGGCGACAGGGCATGTCGCGCAAATCAGATTAGGAGACTATTATGTTGGACAACCCTACAGGTAATCCCAAGATCAAAGGCATGTATATCGGCGGCCATTAGGTCCGCGGATCGGGCACATTGGCCGATAACAACCCGTCTGACGGCCAGAAATGGGCCGATATCCCGGATGCGGGCCGCGCCGAAACCCGTGCCGCCATTGATGCCGCCCAAGCCGCGTTCAAGGACTGGGCCGCGATGAGGTTCACCGAACGCGCCCATCTTTTGATGAAAATCGCCGATGTCTGGGAACGCCGCAGCCCCGATTTTGTTGCCGCCTTGCAGCGCGAGGGTGGCGGTTGGTTTGGTAAGGGGATGTTCGAGACGGGGTATGTGCCCGAAGTGTTCCGCGCCGCGTCGGCCGTATGTTACGACAGCATTGGCGAGGTTTTGCCGTCGGAGCATGGTAAATTCTCGACCGTTGTGCGGGTGCCGATGGGGGTGGTCAGCGTGATCTCGCCCTGGAACTTTCCCGGTATCCTGTCGGCACGCGGCTTTGCCTTTCCGATGGCGGCGGGCAACACCATCGTGCTGAAACCGTCCGAGGACACGCCCTATTGCGGCGGATTGTTCTTTGGCGAAGTGATGGAAGAGGCGGGCGTTCCTCCGGGGGTGTTCAACGTCGTCACCTGCTCGCGCGAGCGGGTGCAAGAGGTGGGCAACGAGATGTTGGGAAACCCGCTGGTCAAGGGGATATCGTTCACCGGATCGACGCCTGTAGGGCGGTCGATTGCGGCCAAGGCGGGGGCGCATCTGAAAAAATGTTGCGTCGAACTGGTCGGTAAGGACAGCCTGATCGTGCGCGCGGATGCGGATATGGAACGTGCCACGCAGGCGGCGAATTTCGGCAGCTTCATGCATCAGGGTCAGATCTGTATGAGCGTGGAAAAGGTGCTGGTACACGCCGATATCTTTGACGAGTTTCTGACGAGGTTCGTGGAACGGGCGGGCAAGCTGCCCGTTGGCGATACCCGCGAAAAGGGCAATATTATCGGCCCGCTGATCAATGACCGGCAAGTCGCCCGGGTGCGCGGCCAGCTAGAGGAAGCGCTGGCCAAGGGGCCCAAGATCGCCCTGGGTGGCAAGATCGAAGGGCGGTTTGTCGAACCAACCATTCTGACCGGTGTGACCCCGGATATGGATGTTTACCGCGACGAAACCTTTGGCCCGCTGGTGCCAGTGATCCCGTTCCATGCGAATGAAGAGGCGATCGCGATCTCCAATGACACCGAATATGGCCTGTCCGCAGGGATCATCACCCGCGACGAAGAACGCGCGTTGGAAATGGCGCAGATGCTGGAAACCGGCATGTGCCACGTCAATTGCTCCTCGGTGAATGATGAACCGCATGTGCCGTTTGGCGGCACCAAGGCCAGTGGCTTGGGCAAGCATGGCGGGCGCTGGTCGATGGAGACCTTCACCGATACCCGCTGGATCACGCTGGAACGCGGTGAGCCTGGTTAAGGCAGGGGTCGGCGGGCGCAAGGTGGTGATTGAGGGTGGCACGCGGGCGATCCCGTATTTCCACGAAATCTCGCGGGGGAATATGCAGACTCAGCGGTTGAATGTGCATTGTCCGGGCAACGCGTCGCTGATCACCTAGGACCGGATGCGGGTGGATGTGGGGGCCGATTTTTATACCTCGGTCGCGCCCGAAGAGGCGGCGATTGTGCGTGCGGCACAAAGCCTGGGCAGATGCAGTTTTCAGGGGGATCAGTTACAGGCATTGCTGGACGGGATGCCGGTGGATGCGCTGCGGTCTGTTGCGGCGGGGATGACGATGGACGAGCTGCACGAGAACCGCGCCGGGTTTGTCGCGGCGGTACGGGACAGGCTGACCGAGGTGTTCCTGCGCAAGCTGGCCGAGGTGATTGCCAAGTCGAAAAAGGACCGGGCGCAGACCGATGCGGACGCACAGGTTTCGGTGCGCAAAGTGGCGGTTGCCGCGTCGCGCCAGACGTTAGAGATTGATCTGGAAGAACGCCGCGCACAAATTGCCCTGGCGCAGGAAATAGAGGCCCTGACAGCGGCGCAGATCACCGAAGTGGCGTGGCGCAAGGCAGAAAGAAAGCCGCGCCGGGGTCGAAGCCGATACCGCCCGCGTCGCCGAGGTCGAGACAACATTGGCCCGGATCAGTGCCGAAAACACCCGGCCTGAGTGTCCAACCCGAAACTAATTGAGTGATAACAGTTAATTGTGAT
>JBLINN010000235.1:0-6975 GCA_047639325.1 Paracoccaceae bacterium
AGGCAAGAATTCACACCCGTTGCCTGGCAGTGGTTTGTTTGCAAACCACGAGAAGGGGCCGTTTCGACGACGAGAACGGGCAATGCAGCGGTTCCGAAGCATGCGAAGTTTGCAGAAATTCACCGCCGTTCACCAGTCCGTTCATAACCATTTCAATCAGGAGCGTCACCTCTACTCACGAGACAAATTCAAGGCCAACCGTGCCGCCGCTCTCGCTGAGTGGCGTCAACTTGGTGCGGCATAAGGGGCAGGCTCCCTGCCCTACTAGAGACTGGTTGGAATCTGTCTGACAGCGCCTCGGGCCGAACCTAATCCACCAAAAGTGGATCGTTTTGTGGATGATGCTGATGCCGCGCTCGCGAACAGGTCTTCGACATTTCGAAGCGAAAGAGGAAACCGAACATAGAACATCACCGCAAGGCGGAAGAGTTCCCAATCTAAAGTATTGATTTTCTTTCAGGCTTGCACCGTCACACTATACCCTCCTCCTGGAAGCGCAAAATTTCCTGAGGCGAATAACCCAGTCCATCCAGCACAGTAGCGTTGTGTTCGCCCAAGCTCGGCACCGGATCCATGCGCGGCTCGTAGCCCTCAAACCCTCCCGGCGGCAAGAGCGCAGGGATCTGGCCAGCAGGACTTCCAACAGCCTTCCATCTATCACGCTCTTTTAGTTGGGGGTGGTTCCACAAATCCGCCATCTCGTTCAGCCGCGCGTTCGCGATCCCTGCCGTTTCAAGTCGGGCGATGACAGTGGCACCATCCAGGGGCTTGAACGCCGCAACGATGATGTCGGTCAGTGCGACCCTGTGTTTCGTGCGCTCTGCGTTGCCGACAAACCGTGCATCCTCCAGCAATGCGGAGTGTTGCAAGACTTGATTGCAAAAGGCTGCCCACTCGCGTTCGTTCTGAAGGCCTAAAATGACAACCGAGCCGTCGCCCACCGGAAACGGGCCATAAGGAAAGATCGTGGCATGGCTTGCCCCGGCTCGGTCCGGCGCCGGGGCCCCCTTGTAGGCATAATACATCGGATAGCTCATCCATTCGGCAAGAGCCTCGAGCATGGAAATCTCGATGGTGCATCCCCTGCCGGTCTTGCCCCGCTGGATCAGCGCGGCGAGGATGTTTGAATAGGCATACATGCCCGCGGCGATATCAGCGATGGAAACCCCGGCCTTGCTTGGGTCTTCAGGCGTGCCCGTCACCGACAAGAGCCCTGCTTCGGCCTGCACCAGCAGATCATAGGCCTTGCGGTCGCGGTAAGGCCCATCTGGCCCGTAGCCGGATATGTTGCACACAATGAGGCGTGGGTTCACCTCCGCTAACTGACCATAGGTTAGGTTCAACCGCGCTGCGGCCCCAGGTGCAAGGTTTTGTAGCAAAACGTCGGCCTTGCTTACCAACCGATTGAGAATATCCTTGGCTCCGGCGTGTTTGACGTCAAGCGTCAGGCTTTCCTTGGACCGGTTTGTCCAGACGAAATGTGATGCGAGCCCGCTCACTCGGTCATCATAATTTCGGGCAAAATCGCCGACACCGGGGCGCTCGATCTTGATAACCCGCGCCCCCAGATCGGCCAATTGCCGGCTGGCAAAGGGGGCGGCCACGGCGTGCTCCAGCGTGACGACGGTTATGCCATCCAACGGCCTCATCAAAACGACCTCGGCAGGCCAAGGACGTGCTCCGCGATGTAGGACAGGATCAGGTTGGTTGAAATGGGTGCCACTTGGTAAAGACGCGTTTCGCGGAACTTGCGCTCCACATCATATTCGCTGGCAAAACCAAATCCGCCATGAAACTGGATACAAGCATTTGCCGCCTCCCAACTGGCCTTGGCGGCCAAGTACTTGGCCATATTGGCCTGCGCACCGCAAGATTGGCGGGCGTCAAACAGGCGACAGGCCTCGAACCGCATCAGGTTGGCAGCCTCGATTTCAATGTGAGCCTCGGCAATCGGGAATTGGACGCCCTGATTTTGTCCTATCGGACGTCCGAAAACGTTGCGCTCTTTTACATATTCCGAAACCTTGTCGATGAACCAATAGCCATCCCCAATGCATTCTGCCGCGATCAGAGTGCGCTCTGCATTCAGACCATCAAGAATATATTTGAACCCCATTCCCTCTTCACCAATCAGGTTTTCCTCGGGAATTTCGAGATTATCGAAGAACAGCTCGTTGGTTTCGTGGTTGACCATATTGCGGATCGGCTTGACGTCCAGTCCTTTGCCGATGGCCTGCCTCAGATCGACGATGAAAATCGACATTCCCAGTGATTTCTTCTTTACCTCCGCCAGAGGTGTCGTTCGCGCCAGCAAGATCATCAGATCGGAGTGCTGGACACGGCTGATCCAGACTTTCTGACCATTCACGACATAGCGGTCCCCCTTCTTTTCCGCTGTGGTCTTGATCTTTGTCGTATCGGTGCCTGTCGTGGGCTCGGTCACCCCCATGGATTGAAGGCGCAATTCCCCCGACGCAATCTTTGGCAAATAGTGCGCCTTCTGGGCGTCAGACCCGTGACGCAGCAACGTCCCCATATTGTACATCTGTCCGTGGCAGGCGCCAGAATTACCACCAGCACGGTTAATCTCCTCCATGATCACAGAGGCTTCTGTCAGGCCCAGACCCGATCCTCCATATTCCTCGGGGATGAGCGCGGCCAGCCAACCAGCCTCGGTCAACGCATCGACAAATGCGTCCGGATACGCCCGGTCCTCGTCGATCTGGCGATGATACTCTGGCGGGAAATCGGCGCATAGCGCACGCACAGCATCACGAATCTCACGATAAACTTCAGTCACTTCAATATCTTTCTACACGGAAGGGGTCAAAGACAGCGGCACGCGCCCCGTCAGGACGTCAAGTAGCGGCAAGACGGGCTTTGCGCGCCACCAGTCCTGCCGACCATCCGCCTCAACGTCGTTTGCTGATGTCAGGATCCCATTCGGTGATGTATCTGTCCATTGGGTAGCATACGTCCAGATCAACAGGCGGCTGGATGACGTACTTGCGGTCGAACTCCGCCCAAGGGTACTCTATGCCAGAGCGGATAATATGCGGCCAGTCAGGTTGGGCAAAAAGCGGCCGTCCTACCACTGCGGCCTCACCGGCTCCGGCGTCAAAAACCGCCTCTGCCCCCGGGCCATCGGCGATCCCGCCGTTGACCAGCATCGTTTTGCCAGAGGCCTCTTTTATTGCCTTGGCCATGGGCATGTCCGAATTCGCATCGCGGTTGTCAGTCCAATCAAAGCTCGACCAGTGCAGCGCGTCCGCGGCGCAGTCGGCAAGCGCTGCCCCGATGGCATGCGCATACTCAACGCCGCCAGGCCACGCACCCATAAAGTCGTCCACACCATCCTGGCTGAGCCGCAGTGTGATCAGTTTGTCAGGCCCGATTGCGTCGCGCACTTTTTGGCAAACCATCTTGGCAAAACGCACATTGTTCTCAGGCGAACCACCATAGGAATCGGTGCGCAGGTTCGTCTTTGGGGTAATGAACTGCCAGATCAGATAGCCGTTCGCACCATGTACCTCGACCCCGTCAAATCCCGCTTCGATGGCGCGTGCAGCACCTTGCGCAAAACCATCCGCCACCTGTTCCAGCTCTGCCTCGGTCAGCGCGCGGGCTGGTGGGAACGTCACCTGAGGCCAATCGCCTTGCATGCCTCTGTCTTTAAATTCCTGATCGTTGTCTGTGTATAGAACCCAGCCCTCGCTTTGCGTGTCAGAGGCTGATACCGTACTTTCCCCCTCGAACAGACATCTGGGGTCAGATACGCGGCCACCATGCATAAGCTGGCAGATGATCGGAGTCCCGAATGCGTGCACCGCCTGCGTCGTCTTTTTCCAACCCTCAATGTGTTTCTCATTCGCGATACCCGGCTGCGAAAGATACGCCTTACAGCCCAGTTCGTCGATCTCATATGTGCCTTCAGAAATGATCAGGCCGACGCCCCCACGCGCACGGCGCGCGTAATACGCGGCCATCTCGTCCGTGGGTGTTCCGTCCAGCTCGGCAACCTGCCTGGTGAGCGGCGCCATCACGAGGCGATTTTTCAGCTTCAGGGGACCGATTTGAAGCGGCGAGAAAGTCGTTGGATACATGGTTCCACCTCTTTTGATACTAAGAAACACCTGCTCCAGGTTACCCCCAGCGCACCAGCACTACTCCAGCAAAAGCGAGCCCAACGCCCGCAAGTTTACGGGCCGACAAAGCCCGTGGTTCTAGCCCGAAGGCTCCGATAGTGTCAGCAACAACCGCGCCGACGAGCTGTCCTGCGATCAGGCATACGAAGAAAACTGCCGCGCCCATAATAGGAACAAGGAAAATACCGCCGGAAACGAAAACCGCGCCGATAAAACCACCAAACACAGCCCACCAAGGCAGTTGAAGAAGTTGGCTGGCCTGCGTTGGTGCCCCGCTCAAACAAAACAGCACAAAGACAGTTGCTGCAGAGAGCAGCAGCGAAAAAGTGGCAGCCGCGAATGCGGAATTCAGAACGCTCGCCGAGGCGCCGTTGATTACGGGCTGAAACGACAAGGCAATACCGATTAGACCAGCAGCGACGACTGGCCAAAGCCAGGTCATGCCGAGCACCCAATGCTGCATTCAGCAAGGAAGGCTCTGGGTGCGAAACCGGCGCGCATCACTTCAGTCCTCGTTGCGCCGCTTGACGGTCTCCAGATAGTCAACGCAAGTCTGAGTGGATTCGACGTCCGCAAACTTGGCGTCTATGTCAAAGAGGTTCCACGCCATCGCACCGGGAACCCGATCGCCAATGGCTTCTTTGACAGCAATGGTACGGAAGCCTTCGGCCAGACCATCGCAAATGGTCGTGCGTACACAAGCGGTCACGGTCACGCCGGTCACAAGGATTGTATCCACACCGGCCGCGCGCAGATATCCCGCCAAATCCGTGCCGGAAAAGGCCGAAGCACGCTTTTTCATCAGGACGTATTCGCCATCAATGGGGGCGATCCGGCTGTCGATAGCCCAGAGATGTTCATCCGCGATATTGACCACCTCCACAGGGATTTTGGAGTGCCAAAGGCCCATATCCGTCGTCGGATCGTTCCTATCGGTATTCTGATAGGCGGTGGTGATATGGACAACCGGATGCCCGTTTTCACGGCAGGCCTTGAGCAACTGCTGCATCGCCGGGATAACACGGTCGTCGATCCCCTCGCAGGTGAACGGATTGCCCGGTCGGGTCCATGCATTGGCCAGATCGACTGAGATCAGTGCAGGTTTTTTGCCGAATCCGATGCGCCTTTGAAAGCCGCGCTCCTTGTAGATGCGGGTGCTTTCGTCAAATGCGCGTTGCAGAACGGCGTCCAGGTCTTCGGTACTGTCCATTGTCTCTCTCCCGATGTGAGGATCTTAGGCCTGCACCCCGGCGCACCGGGATGCAGCCAATACCTTAGGCCCGCATCTCGGCGCGCAGGCTTTCAGTGGATGCTTCGTCCAGCGCCCAGTTATAGCCGTCATCGACGGGTTTCAGTACAACACCGTAGTCAGACTTCGCGTGGTCGGGGCCAAAGAACCCATCCAGAACGTCGTCCAGCACCTTCGCCGGGTCACGGTCCAACGGGTCGCCATATCCGCCGCCCGAAGGCGAGTAATAGGACACTACATCCCCGACTTCGGCGCGCATGCCCGAAAACTTCGAGTATTCGCTGCGGGTCTCGCCGCTGTGGATGTTGTGGATCTCCATCTTGCCGCCGACACCTTCCTTGCCGCCAAAGATCCCCCACGGAGCGTCCAGATGCCGGTCGCTTTCATGGGTCATGAAACCCGGTGTCAGGTAGCGCTGTGATTTGACCACGCCGGCCCCGCCGCGGAACTTACCCGCCCCCGGCGGCACGTCGTCGCGCACCTCGTAGCGGTCGCAGATCAGCGGCAGGTGCATGCCAAGGTCTTCAAGCGGGTTATTGCGCGTGTTGCGCATCAGCTCTTCAACCGTATCTGGCCCGTCAGAGGCGGGGCGTCCGCCCATCGCAGCCTCGTTAACCTCAAGGAAGACCCAGTAATCACCGTTCGGACGCACCCCGGAATAGGCCGCAAAGCTAAGCGTCGCCGCGTTACCAGCAGTGCAGCGGTCCGGCAGAACCGGGGCAAGCGCCTTGATCACCAGATCGGCCATCCGCTGGATCTGGCAGAAGCGCGCCTCGGCCGCGGCAGGCCAGATCGGGTTAAAGATACTGCCCTTTGGCGCGATCACACTGATCGGACGGAACGACCCCTCGTTGGCGGGAATGTCATCCGTGGAGGTATAGGTATCCAGCAGCATCGCGCGGAACACAAAGAACGCCGCGACCATGGTCGATCCATCGAAAGGCACATTGAACGCGGTTGGCACCTGCGGCGAGGAACCGGTAAGATCAATTTCGACTGAATCCCCTTTGACCCGCACGCAGACCTTGATCGGCAAAGTGACATCACGGTTGCGGCCATCGTCGTCCATGAACCCTTCGGCGAAATATTCGCCATCCGGAATCTTGGCAATCTCGGCCCGCATTCTGCGCTCGGTGTAATCCATCAACTGTTTGGTGGCCTGGATCACGGTTGCCTTGCCGTATTTCTCAAGCAATTCCTCAAAGCGGCGGACACCCAACTCAGCAGAGGCAATCTGCGCCTCGAGGTCGCCCATTACCAGACCGGGCACGCGGGTGTTGTCGCGGATGTATTTCCACATGTCCTCGTTGCGCACACCTTCACGATAAAGCTTCACACCGTCCAGCAGCATGCCTTCAGCCCAGACATCCGGCACGTCGATGATCAAACCCGGAGTGGCCGCACCGATATCGACGTGGTGGGCCGTATTGGCCGAGAAACCAACAAGCTCTCCGTGACTGAACACCGGCATCACAATCGCGATGTCGGGGGAATGCGAGGCCCCCTTGTACGGATGGTTATGAATCACGCAGTCACCGGGTTTCCAGTCTTCAATTTTCACGCTTTCGTAGATGCCACGCA
>JBLINN010000236.1:0-6969 GCA_047639325.1 Paracoccaceae bacterium
GCCGGACGCGGCAATTTCCAGCGCGCCGCTCAGGGTCAGGGCATTGGACGCAACATCAAAGGTGTCGATCTGCAAACGCCCATCCGCATCGCGCTGGCCTTTCAGATCCAGTTTGGTGTCAGTGCCAAAAAAGTCATGATAATCTGGCGCCAGCAGGGGCGTGACATCCCCGGAAAGGTCGGCGGAAAACGCAATGCCAGATGCGGTATCGACATCCGTCTTGGGCGCGGGCGCTTTTTGCATCCGAACCTGCCCGGTCACCCGGTCGATCCCGTCTGTGGCCAACGCGATCTGCGCGGTGAAATCAGACACCGGCCCGTCGCCCTTGGCCCCCAGCCGCAGGGGCGGTTGATCGGGGATGTGCAGCGCGGTGGAAATCAACCCGCCTGCGGCCTCGACCACCGCCAGATCCAGGGTGATATGGCTGGTCTCGTTTTCGAACTTTGCAACCAGATCCACCGCGTCCCCAACGCGATCCAACCGGGTGATATCCAGCTTGGTATCCAGCGCCCCGTCGGCCAACGTCAGCGCGCCGGTCAGTTCCAGCTCGGCCGCGATGCCCATCACCGGCTTGCCCAGCACAAAGCGTTTGACGCTGATCTTTCCCAATTCTATCGCCACCGGCAGTTCGGGCACCTTGAACGGCCCGGCCTCGGGGGCGGGCAGGGGCTCGTCACTTTCCACCGGGGTTGGGGCGCGGTCGATGATGATTTCCGCCGCACTTAGGGCGTTGACGGAAAACCGCCCGCGCACCAGCGCTAGCCGGTTCCAATCCAGAACCGCATTGTTGATTGTCAGCCAGACGCCTGCGTCGTCCGAAATTGTGATCTGTTGGATGGTCGCCTTGGCGCTAAGCGCGCCGTCCAGACCGGTGACTTTGATGTACCGGCTGTCATCCGACAGCGTGTCTTGCAGGAAGTCTACCAGCAAGCCGCCGGATTCTTGGTCCTTCGCCTTCAGCGGCGCTGACAGGCAGATCAAAACCACCAGCGTATAGGATATCAGCCGTCTCAAAACGCCTGCCCGATCCCGACATAAAACTGCAGCCCTTCGCCAGTTGTGCCCTCAACCGGCACCGCCAGATCCAGCCGTAGCGGGCCAAACCCGCCCAGATCATAGCGCAGGCCCAGCCCGGCACCGGAATGATAGATCGAATTCTTGTCGACAAAAGAACTGGCATCCACCGCGCCAAAATCAAAGAACCCGACCAGCGAGATCTTTTCTGTGATGCGCCCGCGCATTTCGCCTGACAACGCCAGCATCGACCGGCCCCCGGCCACACCAACGCCCACCGGTATGCCAAGCGATTCATAGGGTTGGCCGCGCACGCTGCCCGCACCGCCGGAAAAGAACAGGTATTCCGGCGTTACATCCGCTAGGCTGGCGCCGACAACCGATCCAATCTGAACCCGGCCCGCCAGAATGATGGAACCCGACTTGGTCAGGGCTTGGTATCCGCGCGCATCCACCAACAGCCGCCCCCCGGAATCGGTGCCGGACAGACCGGCAAAGGGCATCACCCGCGTATCAAGGTAAAACCCGTCCGTGGCGTTCACCTTGTCATTGCGCCGGTCCCATTCCACCCGCACCGGCAGAGCAATCAGGTTGAATCTTCGATTGTTGCCAAAGGCGTCATCGGCAATGCTGACCCCGCCGCCCAGGGAAATTTCGCCGTATAGACTGTCCGAAAAAACCCGCCGCACACCGACCCCAAGCACGCCCCTTGTGACGTCGTAATGGGTTCGGTTGCGCCGTTCCAAATCGGCCAGATAGAACATGTTGTCATCTGGCCCCAGCTTGGCAGGCAAATCCAACCGCAGCCCCAACCGCCCATCAACGTCTTCTACACCGCCCAGATTGCGGATCGCCGCCTCGAACTGAAACCGCTCGGCGGCGCCCCACAGATTGCGGTGGGTCCATTTGGCGGACAGGTCCAGACCGTTGCTGGAGGACAGTTCCACACCAAAGGATATCCGGCGCAGCGGCTGATCTTCGACAGTCGCTTCAAAATCCAGGGTGCCGTTCGGGTTGGCCAGTGCTCCCTCTTTGATCGACACCGACGAAAACGCACCGGTGCGGCGCAGGCGGGTGCCGACCTTTTGCACCTGCTCGGGGCTGTAAACCTCGCCCGTTGGGAACCCGGCAATGCGGGCCATCGCATCTGTGCGCACCCGCGATTGGCCGGTGACGGTCAACTTGCCGAAGGCCAGTTTCGGGCCGGGGGCCAGTGTGATGTCGGCGTCCAGCACTGCAGCGCGGCTGTTCGCCGTGATCTTTTGTCCGCCCACTTTGACCTTGGCGTGGCCAACAGCGCGCCAGCCATCAATCCCGGCAATCGCTGCATTGCGGATCGCGCCGGTGGTGGCGCGCTGGCCGCTTTGATAGGTTTCGGGCAAGACAGTGCCCGCCGCCAGCGGCGCAATCCCGGCGCGGCCAAACTGAAAGGCCGGACCGGTGGTGACCTGGATTTCGATCTTGGCAACGCTGCGGGGCAGGTTCAGCGGTTTGATATAAGCCGCTTCGCGCCCGTCAAGCCGGATATGCACCACCGGGCTGAAATAGCCTTCGTCATACAGGATCTGCACCAGGGTGCGGTAATCGGACAGGGATGCAGCCAGCATTTCCTGGACCGATTCCAGCCCACGCTCTTCTGCGGACAGCGCCGCGGATGACCCGCGCAACCGGTCTTGCAAATCCTCGGGCGCGCCGGGGGCTGTCAGGGACGTTTCAACCGCGAGGGCAAACCCGGGCATCACGACGGCACATAGTGTGGCAACCCCACGAAGGATTGCACCGCATCGGCCAATCGTCTGTATTGCAAGGCGCATGATTGCCTTTGTCCTGTCTGCCCGGCCCTGTTGAAATCGAATACGCGGGTTTGGGGATTCGATACCATATCAGAGGCCAGCGGATATATCCGTTTCTTGGGGAAATCACCAAGTTTCGTGGGTATTGGCCAAAAACAGCCCAGATTTCGCGTCCGCGACCCGCAGAAATCGACCAAAGGCGGTTACATCCGCGTTGCACGATACCAGCGTCTGATCGCCAATCGATCTTCGGGGTCCATAAAGGTCACGTTGGCGGGGGGCATCGCGTGGCTGACCCCGGCCTGCAGATAGATCCGCCGGGCATTCTGCGCCACATCTGCCCGGGTTTCCAGCAACACGCCTTTGGGCGCCCAGCGGATGCCATCCCACACAGGCTCACGCGCATGGCACATCGAACAACGTCCCAGAACGACGTCATGCGCATCGTCAAACCCGTCTGCGCTGGCCATCCGCTGTTCAAAGGCGGTCAGGGGGCGGGCCTCGGCCTGTTCCAGCGTGTCGTGCATCGGTGCCGTCGACAGCCAGATAATCGCCAGAAACAGCAGCGCGGTTGCCAGCCAGGTCCAGGTTGGGTTGCCTTTGCGGGCATGCACGGTGTTGAAATAATGCCGGATGGTGACCCCCATCAGGAACACCAGTGCGGCGATGATCCAGTTATATTGCGTGGCAAAGGCCAGCGGGTAATGATTGGACAACATCAGGAACAGCACCGGCAGCGTCAGGTAATTGTTGTGGGTCGACCGCAGCTTGGCGATCTTGCCGTATTTCGGATCGGGCGTGCGCCCGGCCTGTAAATCCGCCACCACGATGCGCTGGTTTGGCATGATGATGAAAAATACGTTGGCCGTCATGATGGTGGCGGTAAATGCCCCCAGATGCAGCATCATCGCCCGCCCGGTAAAGATTTGGTTATAGCCCCAGCCCATCGCCACCAGCAGGCCAAACAGTAGCACCATCAGCAGGGTAGGCCGCGCCGCCAGCCCGGATTTGCAAAGAAAATCATAGACCAGCCAACCAATGGTCAGCGAGGCCGCAGAAATCGCAATCCCCTGCCAGATTGCCAGATCGGCCTTGGCGGCGTCGATCAGATACAGCTCGGCCCCGGCCCAATAGACAATCATCAGCATCGCCACACCGCTAAGCCAGGTGGCATAGCTTTCCCATTTGAACCAAGTCAGATGGTCGGGCATTTCTGCGGGGGCGACCAGATATTTGCGGACATGGTAAAACCCGCCGCCATGCACCTGCCATTCCTCGCCATGCGCGCCCGCAGGCAGATCATCGGCCTGACGCAGCCCCAGATCCAGCGCGATAAAGTAAAACGACGACCCGATCCAGGCGATGCCGGTGATCACATGCACCCAGCGCATGGCAAAACCGGTCCAGTCCCAGAATACAGCAAGATCATACATAACGGCGGCCTTTTGATTGGGTTTGCGCCAGACTAGGCAAGACGGCGTTTATTCGGTATTCCCGTATATTATCAAACTGTATCAAAAAAAATGGAACAATGTCGTATCTCGATAACATCCGCACCTTTGTGCGTGTCTATGAATTAGGCAGTATGTCCGCCGCCGGGCGCGATTTGCGCATTTCTCCGGCAGTGACCTCGGCGCGGATTTCCCAGCTTGAGGAACATTTAGGCGTGCGCCTGTTCCAGCGCACCACCCGCAACCTGTCTGCCACCGAGCAGGGCAAGGCGTTTTATGGCGGCGCAGTTGCGGTGCTGGATGCGGTGGACGAGGCCGAGGCCAAGGTTGCGGGCATGACAGACAACCCGCGCGGGTCGCTGTATGTGGCGGCGCCGCTGGGGGTGGGGCGGCGGCTGATCGCGCCCGAAGTGCCGGCGTTTCTGAAAGAATACCCCCAGATCGATATCCGCCTGCGGCTAAGTGATCGCAGCGTGGATTTGACGACCGAAGGGTTGGATCTGGCGTTCTTTCTGGGTCAGCCCGCCGACAGCAACCTGCGCATCCGCAAGATCGCCGATTGTCAGCGGGTGCTGTGTGCTGCGCCGTCCTATATCACTGAACGCGGCAATCCGGTGTCGGGGGCCGAGCTGACAAATGGCAATCACGAATGCCTGAACCTGCGCTTTCCAGGGGCGACCGAATTCCAATGGCCGCTGATCACCCCGGACGGCCCGCAACGCTTTTCGGTCTCGGGGCGGTATGAATGCGACGATGGCGACGTGTTGACCGACTGGGCGCTGTCCGGGCAGGGGATTGCGATGAAACCGGTGTTTGAAATTGCCGACCATCTGATGTCTGGCGCGCTGGTGCCCGTCGCTGTGGCAACCCCACCCGAGCCGGTGCAAATGGCCTGTCTTTACACCCATCGCCGCCACCAAGATCCCAAAACCCGGCTGTTCATGGACTTTATGGTTGATCGGGTCGGCAGAACGGTCAAAGCCGCCGAGGCGCGGGTTCAGGCCGGATAGCCCCGTCTACACTGATGCCCCAGAGTGATGCTCTTGATCACAAAAAGTGACGCCCCCCGGGATTGGCTTTTGTCCAAAGAACCGGTTGTCTGCGGGTTCGCGCATTAAGGCAGGGCACGCCTGCCTGACCTTGCCAAATAGAAAGCACGCCAGTGTTCAATCTGTTCCTTTATCTACTGACAATCGCCATCTGGGGATCAACCTGGATTCTGGCCCGGTTTCAGGTCGATGCAACCAGCGCGCTGCAATCGGTTCTTTTCCGCTACGTGATCGCCGCTGTTCTGTTGCAGGGGATGATCAGCGTAATGCGCAACCGCAACCGGCATTCCCTGCGCACCCACGGCCAGTTCTTTCTGATGGGGTCTTTCCTGTTCTGCTGGAACTATGTGTTGTTTTACACCGCCACCGCTTGGGGGCTGAACACCGGTCTGATTGCGCTGATCTTTTCACTGATCATCACCATGAACATCGCCAACAATGCCATACTGTTTGGCGAGCGCCCCGAGCGCAGCACGATGATTGGGGCCGTTGTCGGGCTGATTGGCATATCGCTGGTGTTTACCCAAGACATCGCCACCCTGCGCGGGCAAGGGCAGCTACCGGCCATCGGTCTGTGCATCGCCGCGACCTATCTGGCCTCGTTGGGCAATATGATGTCGAAAATCCTGCAACGTCAGGGGGTGTCGGTCACCGGATCGAACGGCTGGGGCATGACCTATGGCGCGCTTAGCCTGCTGGCGGTTGTGGTGATCTTTGACAGGCCGGTGCACCTACCACTGACCATGCCCTTCCTGTCCAGCCTGTTCTTCCTGGCAACAGCCGGGTCAGTCATCGCGTTCTGGAGTTATCTGACCCTGTTGGGCCGGGTTGGCGCCGACAAGGCCGCCTATGCGATGATCGTGTTCCCGATCTGGGCGCTGATGCTGTCGTGGATGTTCGAAGGGTTTGCGTGGTCCTCGCTGAAAGTGGCGGGCGTTGTGGTGATCCTAGTTGGGAATGTCTTTATCGTGGGACGCCGGAAAACAAAGCCAAAATCGATTTAGGAGCCAGAAAAGTAAGGACAGTCGTGACCGACCAGAATTTTACAGAGAAAGGGCACATTCATTGTTAGGTAGAAAAGCCTCGACTTCGCCGACCTAATTCAATTCTGCCTTTAACCTAAATCAGTTTGGTTTTGAAAATTCAACAAACTTGACGGGTTCCGTGGGCATCTGCTTTAGTTGAGTGAAGGGAATTATCGGCAATCCAGGGGTGAAAAATGACAGAAAAACCACCAGATTATCTGATACAAGGCGAAGCAGCCCGGTTATTTCCAGTTCTTTCCACAACATCAAAAGAGGGCAGAACAACCTCTAGGGCACCTCGATAAATTGCCTTTTCCAGACTTTTCCGTGACGCAACCCATTGTTTTCACGCAGTGTGCCACCTGAAAAATGGTATTTATCGAGGTGCCCTCTATTGTGTTGGCGTGTTTGGTTCAGATTGAGGAATTTGGTGCAGACCTCTTATTGTCTTTAGGACAACGAAGAGGCCGACGCGCCCGTGTTCGGACATTTACCGAAGTTGTTTTTAAGACCCAAACCGGCAATGCCAAGGACAGACCGGATGGACTAATCGTTGTGAAGGTCGGAACAAGAGAATGGCGGGCGCTGGTCGAAGCAAAAGTCGGGAACAACGAACTCGAATCAGAGCAAATTGAAC
>JBLINN010000237.1:0-6954 GCA_047639325.1 Paracoccaceae bacterium
TCTCCGTGTGATGCCGCCACGGGATTTCGCAGCGTTTCTACACGGGGTAAAGTGGCCATGGCGCGGGAACAGGCAATTGTGGATTTGCCAACAGGGCCTGTTCCCGGATGAACACTGGCGACACACTTGTAAACTGGCATCTCCCCGAAGCAGACGGGGGAATGCCAACTTAGCTGGTGACGTTGACCAATCCAGCCAATTGCGACCGCAATGCGTGCCGCACCTCGGCATTTTCAACCGGCAGACGCATCAACAGGCTGCCATCCACGTCATACATCTCGACCATCTTGTCGCTGAACCGAGCGCTGCCCAAAGTGTCATAGCGGCGGCGCAAAACGGTCTGCGGACGCCCGCGATTGTTCTTTTGCAACACGCGCAATTCCGCACGGATCGGGTCGAAATAGGCATCCGGCTGATTATGTTCGTGGTTACGCATCAACAGCGCCAAACCACACAGGAAGAAAAAGATCGATACGCCCAGCTTGATCAAGACGACGTCCGCTTCGTTCTGCGAGCCGGGCATCAGCCACATGCCAGAGGCGCTCAGAACCAATGCGGTTCCCGTAATCCGAAAAATCATCGTCCTAAGCGGCCAGTTTGGCGCGAAGGTCAGGATCAGTGGCATTGCCTCGTCGAACGACGGCAAGACGACTGCGTTTTGCATGTTCTCTTGGTTGACTGCTTCCATGGTCCTGTCTTTCTGTCCCGTTGCTTTTGCAACTCTTCCCGGGAATTCCCGGTTATCTGACGCCTATACTGGTTAATATCATGACAGGATTGGGGCAGAGACGGGGTAATTGCCGGGCAAGCGCCACAGCAGGCCTTGCCGGGCCGGGCAAACCGTGTATATGGGGGCCTTCTTTCGCAACTCTATCCGAACCGCGCAGTCTCTCGTGGCGGGGCCGCGAAAGAAACACTGGCCCCATCTTTGAAATGCGCCTTGAAAACGAACAGGAGTACGCATGCCACTATACGAGCATGTCATGATTGCGCGTCAGGATTTGTCCAACACGCAAGCCGAAGGTCTTATCGAACATTTTGGCACCGTGCTGTCCGACAACGGCGGCAACCTCGTGGATCACGAGTATTGGGGCGTCAAAACGATGGCCTATAAGATCAACAAAAACCGCAAGGGCCACTATGCCTTTCTGCGTACCGATGCCCCGGCACCGGCCGTGCAGGAAATGGAACGCCTGATGCGTCTGCATGATGACGTGATGCGCGTTTTGACCATCAAGGTCGACGAGCATAAAGAGGGCCCCTCGGTCCAGATGCAGAAACGTGACGAACGCAGCGACCGCCGCGAACGTCGTTGATCAAAGCTTGAAGAAAGGACATTAAGTCATGGCTGCAAAACCATTTTTCCGCCGCCGCAAGGTCTGCCCCTTCTCGGGCGACAATGCACCGGCAATTGACTACAAAGACACCCGCTTGCTGCAACGCTATATCAGCGAACGCGGCAAGATCGTTCCGTCGCGCATTACTGCCGTGTCGGCCAAAAAGCAGCGTGAACTGTCGCGCGCCATCAAACGCGCCCGCTTTCTCGCCCTGCTGCCATACGCTGTGAAGTAAGGAGAAAACGATATGAAAGTTATTCTTCTGGAACGTGTGGCCAAGCTGGGCCAGATGGGCGACGTCGTCGACGTCAAATCCGGTTACGCCCGCAACTTCCTGTTGCCACAAGGCAAGGCGCTGTCAGCGTCCGCCAACAACATTGCCAATTTCGAGACGCAAAAAACGCAGCTCGAAGCGCGCAACCTGGAAACCCGTAAAGAGGCCGAATCTCTGGCTGAACGGCTGGATGGTCAGCAGTTCATCGTGATTCGCTCTGCATCGGATTCCGGCGCGCTTTATGGCTCGGTTTCGCCGCGTGATGCGGCCGAACTGGCAACCGAGGGCGGATTTTCCGTTGACCGCAAGCAAGTTACCCTGATCGCACCGATCAAGGTACTGGGCCTGCACATGGTTTCGGTCACCCTGCACCCCGAAGTCAGCGCCACTATTGAACTGAACGTTGCCCGTTCGACCGAAGAGGCCGAATTGCAGGCTTCGGGCAAGTCGATCCGCCAACTGGCTGCCGAAGAAGAAGCCGCCGCAGAATTCGAAATCGCCGAATTGTTCGACGATATCGGTGCTGCTGCGTCCGACGACGACGATATGTCCACCTCTGCTGGTGCTGGTGCCGTCCCCGCAGACGACGGCGACGACACCCCCGCCTGATCACAGGTTGCTGCGAAATAATCTAAAAGGCCGCGCATTTCCCTGCGCGGCCTTTTTATTTGGATGACGGTGACCCCATCAACAACCTCTGGCAAAGGTCAGATATTGCGGGTTTTCCTGCGGGCAGCGCCCCCCCCATTACGCGCAACCCGACCGCACGCAGCACCAAATTTGCATGCCCCAATCCCTCAGAACATGGTGACCAGAGGTGTTGCGCCAAACAGGCGGGCAAACTGCACATTGTTCCGATCAGCCAAGCCCGGCACAGGGGCACAAATAATTGCGACATTTGCACAGGGAGATTTGCACAGGGAAATTTGAACAGGGGCATTTACTATGAATACCAAACAGCTGCTTTCCACCCTCGCGCTGATCCTCGCGGCAGGTGCACCAACCGCGCAGGCAGGCGGCATCATCAGCACCATCGTCAACGCACTGTCGGCCACCGGCACGGTGCAAGGCGCGCGCACCGGCATCAATGTCTAACTGCAAACCGACGCCGCCTCCGGCATGGCCTTTATGGACCCAGACGTCCTTGGCTATGGCATCCCTGCCGGAGGCCGGATCGAGATCGAAATGGGCGGTGGGTTTGAACGAGACTGGGGCATCGCCATCTCACAAGCCGCCATCACGCTGGTCACCGGCGCCCCACAACAAGGGCTGCCCGGCGCCGGTGTCGGCTATGAAGTCATCGAAGGCGCCGATGAAAACATCTTTGTCACCCGCCCCTTCTGACAATCGGCAAACCAACGCGCAATGCCCCGCCTGCGGTTGGCCCGCCCGTGAATACCAGCTAGACTGCCGCTGATCCGAAATACAAGAGACCCTCATGCACCTATTATCCCGCCGCCGCGCCCTGGCGCTGATGTCCGCCACCCTGCTGACCACTGCCGCCTGTGGCGGTCGCCGACGCCGCCGCAGCACCCGGTCGTCCAAAGAACCGCCGCTTTACCCGAACGAAACCCCAAAGCTGCGTAAGCAAATCAACAAATACGCCGATCTTTACGACGTGCCCCGCCCGCTGGTGCACCGCGTGGTTGTGCGCGAAAGCACCCACCGCCCCGGCGCCATCAACCGTCCCTATTACGGGCTGATGCAAATCCTGCCCGCCACGGCGCGCTCGATGGGCTATAAAGGTCAACCAGGTGGCCTGCTGAATGCCGAAACCAACCTGAAATATGCGGTCAAATACCTGCGCGGCGCATGGCTGCTGTCGGATGGCAGCTATGACACCGCCGTTAAATGGTACTCGCAAGGCTATTATTACGAGGCTAAAAAGCGCGGCATGCTGGTGGAAACCGGACTGCGCCCCGCCAAAACCTAACCAAGTCCTGACCCGGATTCCAAACAGAAAAGGCCGCGCCCATACTCAAGGCGCGGCCCAAACTTTCACGTCAAACGCAATACGCGTCAGTCGTCTGTGGTCATCGCTTTCCAGATGATCGCGCCCAAGGCCGCGCCCACCAACGGTGCCGCCCAGAACAACCAAAGCTGCCCCAATGCAGGCCCATCCGCAAACAGCGCCACCCCAGTAGATCGCGCCGGGTTCACCGACGTGTTGCTAACCGGAATCGAAATCAGGTGGATCAGCGTCAGCCCCAAGCCAATGGCAATTGGCGCAAACCCGGCTGGCGCGCCGGACGATGTTGACCCCAGAATGATGATCAGGAAAAACGCCGTCATCACAATCTCGGTCAACAGAACCGCGGTCATCGAATAGCCCTGTGGCGACGCCGCGCCATAGCCGTTTGACGCAAAGCCACCCGGCCCGGCAAACCCATCGGCCCCCGACGCAATCACATACAGCACCGCCGCCGCCGCAATCGACCCAATCACTTGCGCCGCCCAATAGGGCACCAATTCCTTGGCATCATGCCGCCCGCCGATCACCAGCCCCAGCGTCACCGCCGGGTTGAAATGCCCGCCCGAGATATGGCCAACCGTAAACGCCATCGTCATCACCGTCAGACCAAAGGCCAAACTGACCCCTAGCCAGCCAATGCCCACATCGGCCACACCAGCCGCCAGCACAGCACTGCCGCACCCGCCCAGTACCAACCAGAACGTGCCGAAAAACTCGGCCATCAGTTTCTTACTCATAATCTACCTCCACCATTTTTGGTTGCGGCACATTAACACAGAAGAATTCCTAAAAGGAACGTTTTTAACACATGTTAAGAAGGCATTGAATTGCCGAAACCCTGCCCGTTTACCAAACACGTTGACGGATTGTCGTATCCTCGTGCTAGGCTTGTCCCAACCTCGTTCCGAACCGGAGTTTCCCCATGCCGATCCACCTAAACCGTCGCTCGTTCATCGCAGGTTCTGCTGGCCTGATTGCCCTGCACCCGTTCTCTGTCAACGCCGCCGCCAATCAGGCGCATCTGCGGTTGATGGAGACCACCGATCTGCATGTGCATGTGTTCCCGTATGACTATTACGCCGACAAACCCCGCGACACGGTGGGCCTGTCCCGCACCGCCTCAATCGTCAAGGAAATCCGCGCCGAGGCGACCAATTCGCTGCTGCTGGACAACGGTGACTTTCTGCAGGGCAACCCGATGGGCGACTACATCGCTTACGAGCGCGGCATGAAGGACGGCGATATGCACCCGGTGATTGCCGCGATGAACACCGTGGGTTTTGATGCCTCCACCTTGGGCAACCATGAATTCAACTATGGCCTCGATTTCCTGATAAAATCCCTGAACGGGGCCAACTTCCCCATCGTGTCCGCCAACGTGGTCAAGGAAATGGGCAGCGCCCCCACCGCCGACACCACGCTGATAAAACCCTACATCATCCTGGAACGCACCATCACCGACGGCGCAGGCGACACTCATCCGATCAAGATCGGGTTGATTGGCTTCGTGCCGCCACAAATCATGAACTGGGACCGCCGCCATCTGGAAGGCAAGGTGCAAACCCGCGACATCCTGGAAACCGCTCGCGCCTATGTGCCCGAGATGAAAGAAAAAGGCGCCGACATCATCATCGCCCTGTCGCATTCCGGCATCGGCTCGGCCAAAGAAACTGACGGTATGGAAAACGCCTCGGTGCCGCTGGCCACCATTGACGGCATCGACGCCATCATGACCGGCCACAGCCATCTGGTGTTCCCCTCCTCGAAATACGCCGACTTCGCCGCAGTGGACGCCGAAACAGGCACGTTACACGGCAAACCCGCCACCATGGGCGGTTATTGGGGCAGCCATCTGGGCCTGATTGATCTGGTGCTGGAACGCGATGGCAACGGCTGGCGCATCACCGGCCATGCGTCCGAGGCCCGCCCGATCTCCAAACGCAACGAAGACCGGTCCTACACAGCCCTTGTCGAAGACGACGCTGCCGTTCTGGCCGTCGTCGCCAAGGAACACGACGAAACCCTCGCCTATATCCGCCGCGCCGTGGGCAAGACCGACGCGCCGCTGCACAGCTATTTCGCGCTGGTGGCCGATGACCCTTCGGTGCAGATCGTGTCGATTGCCCAAGTCTGGTATATCGAACAAATGCTGAAAGGCACTGAATATGCCGATCTACCCATCCTGTCTGCGGCTGCCCCCTTCAAGGCCGGAGGCCGGGGTGGGCCGGAATATTACACCGATGTGCCCAAGGGCGACGTGGCGATCAAGAATGTCGCCGACCTCTACCTTTACCCCAACACCGCCCGCGCCGTGCTGGTCACCGGCGCACAGGTCAAAGATTGGCTGGAACGTTCGGCGGGCATGTTCAATCAGGTAGAACCCGGCAAGCCAGACCAAATCCTGCTGAACAGTTCCTTCCCCTCCTATAATTTCGACGTGATCGACGGGGTCACCTATGAAATCGACCTTAGCCAGCCGTCGAAATTCGACACTAAGGGCGAATTGCTGGACGCCAACGCCAACCGCATCACCAACCTAAAGTTCGACACACAGCCCATTGACCTGGAACAAGAATTCGTCATCGCCACCAACAATTACCGCGCTAGCGGCGGCGGCAAATTCCCTGGGGCGATGGGCGATACCATTATCTTTGAAGGCCCCGACACCAACCGCGACGTCATCGTGCGCTATATCGTCGAAAAAGGTACCATCAACCCCAAGGCCGATGCCAACTGGACCTTTGCACCGCTGGATGGCGCCACGGTGCTGTTTGACACCGGCCCCAAGGCGCAGGACTATGTGGCCGACGTACAGGGCGTGTCAATTGAACCGGCAGGCGACGGTCCCGACGGCTTTGCCCGGTTCCGTATCCAACTGTAACCGCAGGATAAAAACCCGATGGGGACAAAACCCCAGGCCCGGCGCGGCACGAACATGTCATCACGCGCGACCGGGCGAGTATATCGCACCGGCCCGCACCGCCCCAGCGTTGTCTGATCTGCCCCGAAAACCCCAACAAAGGACATCGCATATGAAAACCCCTGTATTTCTGATCGCCGTCCTGTTTGGCCTGACAAGCAGCGACGCCCTCGCCCAAGACGCCAATACCAGCTTCTTCATTACCAGCATGAACCCCGGCCAAGGCGCCAATCTGGGCGGGCTGGAAGGTGCGGATGCCCATTGCACCACGCTGGCAGAGGCCGCAGGCCTGACCGGAAAAACCTGGCGCGCCTACCTGTCCACCAGCGCCGTCAACGCCCGCGACCGGATCGGCACCGGCCCGTGGATTGGCCCCAACGGCGAACAAGTCGCCCAAGACGTGGCCGCGCTGCATGGCGAAAACGACCTGTCCAAAGCAACCTCGCTGAAA
>JBLINN010000238.1:0-6934 GCA_047639325.1 Paracoccaceae bacterium
CGCCGCTTTTCGCCAACCCGAACGCGCAACAACCAAGATTGCGCACCGTTGTCAGAAACTTGCATCAACAGTCCAGCCACGCCGCCCACATTGTGAACACCGCTCCCTAGCTGCCTAACCTCAATCGCAGAAAGTTCTTTAGCACGCCTCGGCATATCAACCCCACATTCAACCCGCCCAAAAATCTGCTATTAGTCGGTACAGGATGTGGATGCACGATACATATATATCGAAAAACCCTTTGTTCATTGGGATAATTGATACTAGTTGATCCTGCATGATACTAGCAGTTGGAGTTCGTTACCCGATCCATTTTTCCCAAATATATTCAAAGAACTGCCTGGGATATGGCTGCGCCTACATATAAAGACGCGGCAACCCGCCGCATGTTCAAACTCTGGGCGTAGCGCTGTCGATCTACGGAAAAAGACGCAAAAACGCTTGCCAGATTACCTTCGTTGGACCACTTTGCATCCGGGGAGACCGCACCGTTTCAAAACGGGCGAAAATAACGGAACATCTAGCAGAAACAAAAATCAATGCCGCCACTGCGCGGGTAATTACGCCTAGATTTAATTTATTAGCACGGGAAAACCACCAATGGATATCACATATTTCGGACCAGACAGCTCATTTCAGGACACAATTCTGTCCACTGCTGGTCTGGCCATTTCGCTACAGAACAGCACAACCTTTTTGATCACCGGCCCGAACGTCTCTGTCAAAATTCAAGGCGTCAATCTGACGTATGATGTGCTGACTGGTGGCCTTAACGGCGGAACCGTTTCCGGGATCATCTTCTCAGAAGACAGCGCTGTTGTTGCGCGGTTCTCAAGCTTTTCCTGGGCCGGGGCAGACGTCGGCCAGGCTATGGCGGCCTACTCATTTGGCGATTCGAGCCTGTTCAATAATCTACTGACGGCCGAGCCGATCAACTTTACCGCGCTCGCCACCTCGGGCGGCTATATTCAGGACTCGTCGATCAGTTTTCAAAATACCATCACGGCACTGGGATCAAATTCAAGCGACACCCTGTTTGGCGGCAGCCTTGCCGATACCCTGATCGGGCGAAAGGGCAATGACGCGCTGTCGGGCAATGCTGGCAACGACGATATCCGCGGCGGCAAGGGCAATGATGATCTGTTTGGCGGCAAGGGAAATGACACGCTGAAGGGCGAAGGCGGCAACGACCTGCTGGTTGGCGGCAACGGCGCAGACACGATGTTTGGCAATGCCAATAATGACACCCTAAGGGGGCAAGGCGGCAATGACGGGATGGATGGCGGCGGCGGCGACGACGTCATGTTCGGCCAGCGCGGTGCTGACAGCATGGTCGGGGGCACCGGGAATGACACCATGATTGGTGGCGCGGGCAAAGACATCATGAATGGCGGCGCGGGCGACGACCTCATGAATGGCGGCGCGGGCGATGATGTGCTGGCGGGTCTTGCAGGTGCCGACACCCTGAATGGTGGCGGCGGCCAGGATGTTCTGGGCGGCAAAGCCGGTACAGACACTGTGACCGGGGGTGCAGGCGCTGACTTCTTTATCTTTACCGAAGTCACCGACAGCTATCTTGGCACGGGCGCGGATAAAATCACCGATTTCGAAATTGGGACGGACCGTATCCTTCTCTCTGAATTGGCAACAAGCATCACCTTTGTCACGTCCGGCCCGTTTTCCGGCACCGGGGCAGAAGTCACGGTCAAAGATGACGGTGTGGACTCGGCCGTTTATGTTGATGTTGACGGCGATGGCACACGCGACATGCGCATCGACGTTCTGGGCGTCACCGGCCTGACGGTGGATGACTTCGTTTTGGGTCTATGACGCTTATTGCTAAGACAATCATCTGAAACGGCTTGGGGGGCGCAGGTCGTAATGATCGCGCCCCCTAATGTTCACAGCGGCTTGCGCTATCCCCGGTTTGGCGTCACAAACCGCGCATTATGACCGCAGACGCCTCAACAGAAATCCTGTGTATCGGCAGCGTCCTTTGGGATGTTATTGGCCGCTCGGCCAGCCATATGCGGCAAGGGTCCGACGTGCCGGGGCGTATCACCCGCCTGCCCGGCGGTGTGGCAATGAATATCGCCATGACGCTGGTGCGGTTTGGCATGACGCCGGTCCTGCTCAGCACAATTGGCCGCGACGAAGAAGGCGACGAGCTGACCCGCACCTGCGCCCGGCTGGGGATGAATATCGACCATCTCTATCGCTCGGACGATTTGCCGACCGACCTGTATATGGCCGTAGAGGGCGCCAATGGGCTGATCGCGGCGATTGCCGATGCCCATTCGCTGGAGGCCGCAGGCGACAAGATATTGCGCCCGCTGACCGATGGCGCGTTGGGGCATAATGATGCCCCGTTTCAAGGCTGTATCGCGCTTGATGGCAACCTAACGCTGAACCTGCTGGAAGAGATCGCGCAAAGCCCGGCCTTTGCGCGCGCCGATCTGCGGGTCGCCCCGGCGTCGCCCGGCAAGGCCGAACGTCTGCTGCCTTTCCTGACTCATGCGCGCGCCACGCTTTACGTGAACCTCGAAGAGGCCGGGTTGCTATGCCAGACTGAATTTGCCAGCTCGCAGGATGCCGCCGCCGGGTTGCTGGGCCGCGGCGCCCTGCGGGTTTTGGTGACCGATGGTGGCAAATCGGCGACCGAGGCCGATGCCCGTGACACAATCACCCAAACCCCGCCCGAAGTTCTGGTGACCCGGGTGACCGGCGCGGGGGATACCTTTATGGCCGCCCATATCGCTGCCGAGACCGGTGGTGCGAACCGCGCCGACGCCTTGCACCGCGCCTTACGAGCCGCCGCGACATATGTATCAGGAGAAACCCCGCTGTGATCAATATCCATTTCTCGGGCGAAATCCGCGCCGCAAAAGATGCCGGCGAACCCATTGTGGCGCTGGAAAGCACCATCATCACCCATGGCATGCCCTACCCGCAGAATGTCCAAACAGCCGAGCTGGTCGAGGCTGACATTCGTGCCGCCGGGGCGGTTCCGGCAACCATTGCCGTGCTGGACGGGCGGTTGCATATCGGGCTGGAGCCGGACCAATTGAGCGCCTTGGCCCAGGCAAAAGATGTCGCCAAACTGTCGCGCGCCGATCTGGCGGCCTGCCTTGCCACCGGCGGCACCGGGGCCACCACCGTGGCCGCCACGATGATCGCGGCGGCCCATGCGGAGATCGAGGTGTTTGCCACCGGCGGCATCGGCGGCGTGCATCAAGGGGCCGAAACCAGCTTTGACATCTCGGCTGATCTGCACGAACTGGCCCAAACCCCGGTGACGGTGGTTGCCGCCGGGGCCAAGGCGATCTTGGATATCGCCAAAACGCTGGAAGTTCTTGAAACCCTGGGCGTGCCGGTGATCGCCTATGGGCAAGACAGTTTTCCCGCCTTCTGGTCGGCGCAATCGCCCTATGCCGCCCCGTTGCGCATGGATGATGCCGCCAGCATTGCCCGCGCCCATGCCACCCGCCGCGCGCTTGGTCTGGCCGGTGGGCAATTGGTCGCCAACCCGATCCCGGTAGCGGACGAAATTTCTGCCGACCTTCTGGCCCCGATCATCGCTGCCGCGCAGGCGGATGCGGACCAGCACAGAATCACCGGCAAAGCCGTCACGCCCTTCTTGTTGCAGCAAATTTTCGAGCGCACAAAGGGGCAGTCGCTGACCGCCAACATTGCTTTGGTGCGCAATAATGCGCGGCTGGCGGCCCGGATTGCCCAAGAGTTGGGCAAACTGGTTAATTGAATGTGTTGTGCAGGTGCAGCAAGCCATTGTAGCTGCGGTGCAAAGTGCTTAATTTGCATATCGCAACTCATGGAAGCGCTATGAACAGTCCATTCGACCCAGAACCGCAACGCCGCCCCGGCCTGTTGGCCCGGCTACGCTCGTCCTTTTTGACGGGGCTGGTAGTGATTGCCCCGGTGGGGCTTACCATCTGGCTGATCCTGACGGTGGTCAGCTGGATTGACGGCTTTGTCTTGCCGTTGGTTCCGTCCACCATCCGGCCAGAAGAATATATCGGCATCAACCTGCGCGGCGTGGGTGTGATCATCTTCCTGATCTTCACCATTATCGTCGGCTGGATCGCCAAGGGGCTGATCGGGCGGTCGATGATCGTGTTCGCCGAAGGCTTGGTGGACCGGATGCCGGTGGTCCGGTCAATCTATTCCGGGATCAAACAGATTTCCGAAACGGTGTTTGCCCAATCGGAACGGTCGTTTGAGACGGCCTGCCTGATTCAATACCCGCGCAAAGGCATCTGGGCGATTGGGTTTGTGTCGACCAATGCCAAGGGCGAAGTGGCGGCGCGGGCCGAAACCAGTGGCGAGCTGGTTGGTGTCTTTGTTCCGACAACCCCCAACCCGACCTCTGGCTTCCTGCTGTTCTTCCCGCAAGAAGACGTGATTGAATTGGATATGACCGTCGAAGAAGCCGCCAAATTGGTGATTTCTGCCGGTCTGCTCTATCCCAATGGCAAAGATCCAGCCCAGGTAGAGCTGGATATTTGATCCAATCGCTCTTCCGTCCTTATGGGCGTCCTCGCGAGGACGCCCATAAGGACGGAAGAGCAGTCTACTAAAGCGCCGTCCAGCCACCATCCACGCTGATTGTCGTGCCGGTAATCTGCGCCGCCGCGCCCGAGCATAAAAACACCGTTGTCCCACCCAGCTGTTCCACCGTCGCAAACTCGCGGCTTGGCTGACGTTCCAGCATCACCTTTTTGATCACCTCTTCACGCCCCATGCCGTATTTTTCCATCGTGTCCGGAATCTGCGCCTCGACCAGCGGGGTCAGCACATACCCCGGACAGATGGCATTGGCGGTAATCGGTTCCTCGGCGGTTTCCAGCGCTACGGTCTTGGTCATCCCGACAATGCCGTGCTTGGCCGCAACATAGGCCGCCTTATAGGGCGAGGCCGTCAGCCCGTGGGCCGAGGCGATGTTCACCACCCTGCCCCATCCAGCCGCCCGCATCATCGGCAGCGCCGCAGCGGTGGTGTGAAACGCCGAATTCAGGTTGATCGCAATGATCGCGTCCCATTTATCCACCGGGAATTGATCAATCGGCGCCACGTGTTGAATGCCTGCGTTATTCACCAGAATATCACAGCGCCCCGCCTGGGCGATCAGATCGCGGCATTCAACGCCTTTGGACATATCCGCCTTGATGTAACGCGCGCTCACGCCCGTCTCATCCGCAATTTGCTCCGCCAAGGCGTGATCTGCATCTGTGTCAGTAAAGGAATTCAGCACCACATCCGCGCCAGCGCGCGCCAATTCCCACGCGACCCCCAATCCAATCCCTGAATTTGATCCGGTGATGACGGCGGTTTTTCCTGAAAGCTGCATGGGTATCCTCTGACCGGTTGTTACGCCCCGCGCTTTACCATGCTGCAGATGCAAAAGGAATGCGGACCGTGCCCACAATCGGCGCGACAACCGCCACCCCGGCGCATAAGTTGCAAGAACCGATATCCTGACTCGAAAGACAGCTATGGACCGTGCCGAATTCAACAGTTTTTGCAACGGGCTGACCGCGACCGGCCACGTGGTGCAATGGGGCGGTTCAGACGTCTGGAAGGTCGGCGCCAAGGTTTTTGCCATTTGCGGCTGGAATGACGGGCGCGACGCCTTTGTGTTCAAAGCCTCGGACATTGCCTTTGATGTGCTGAAAGACCAACCGGGGATCCGCCCGGCGCCTTACATGGCATCGCGGGGGCTTAAGTGGTTGCAGCATTATGATCTGCCGGGATTGTCCGACGATGAGCTGACCCACCACATCATGCAATCCTACCGGATGGTCGCGTCCGGCCTGTCCGCCAAAAATCGCCGCGAGTTGCAGATTGCCCTTTAGTCGCGCGGCCATAGCCCACGCCCAACCCCCCGAAATTCCGGCACAAAAAAAACGCCCGCACGAAGCGGGCGTTAAGTTATTGAGGCAGGTTTCATACAGGCAAGAAACCTATCGAGCAGTGACACTGTTATAAGCAATACCGTGGCGTCCTCCAAGCTAAAAGTTTGAAAAGACGTGAATCCCCAGTTAGCGTCATCGTTAACAAAATAAGGCCAGAGCAGGATTGTTGCCAAAGTGCGATCAGTTTATTTCCAATCCCTACGCGGGATAATTACCGGATTCGTGGTGCTGTTTGCCGCGGAAACCGCGTCGTCAGAATCGCCGCCAGCCCCCCAACATGGCATAGCTATGTATGGGGCCCCGGCCCTACCACCGGATTTTGTGTCTCTGCCTTATGCAAATCCTGACGCCCCAAAAGGCGGGCGGATCGTGTTTGGCAATACCGGCGGCTATGATTCTCTTAATCCTTTCAGTCAGAAAGGCACCACGCCGTGGCAGTTAAGGTTTTGGGGATATGAATCTTTGATGGGGCGTTCCTGGGACGAACCTTTCACGCTTTACGGCCTTTTGGCCGAATCGGTGACCACCGCACCGGACCGATCCTGGGTTGAATTCACCCTGCGCCCCGAGGCCCGATTCTCTGACGGCAGCCCGGTCACTACCGACGACGTGATCTGGTCTTACGAAATACTGGGCACCAAAGGGCATCTGCGCTATCGCGGAATGTGGTCGCAGATTGCGTCGATCACCGCCACCGGGCCGCGCAGCGTGCGGATCACCTTTTCGACGCCCGACCGCGAATTGGCGCTGATTGCCGGGATGCGCCCGATCCTGAAAAAGGCCCAGTGGGAGGGCAAGGATTTTGCCGGGTCCGGCCTGACAGAAATCCCCATCGGCACCGGCGCTTATGTGGTTGCGGATTTTGAGGCCGGTCGAAACCTGTCGCTGCGCCGCAACCCGGATTACTGGGGCCGCGACCTGCCATTTCGGCGCGGCACCCAGAATTTTGACGAAATACGGCTGGAATTTTACGGCGACCAGACCGTGTTATTCGAAGCCTTCAA
>JBLINN010000239.1:0-6843 GCA_047639325.1 Paracoccaceae bacterium
ACCACCGATGAACTACTGGCCGGTCTTGCAGATGCGGCACCCGAAGAAACCCCAGATACAGACACAACATCCGCAGCATTAGACAGTTTGGCTGACCTCGACGTGCCAGAGGCTGTGGAAGACACGCCCGATGATCTATTGGCGGAACTAGCCGAGTCCGCTCCTGAGGCCGCGCCAGAACCGGACGATACCACCACGGCATTGGACAGCCTGGCAGACCTCGAAATTCCGGCTGTTGCGGAAGACACCACTGACGATTTGTTAGCTGACCTTGCTGATGCCGCCCCCGTGGATGCGCCCGAATCCAACGCCGCTGCCTTGGCTTTGGACAGTCTGGCTGATCTGGACGTCCCTGAGGTTGCGGAAGACACTACCGATGATTTGTTGGCGGAACTGGCCGATGCAGCCCCCGCAGCGACCCCGGAACTGGATGAAGCCGCCGCCGCATTGGACAGTCTGGCGGATTTGGATGTGCCGCAAGTTGTAGAAGACACCACAGATGCGTTGCTGGCCGACCTTGCGGACACCGCCCCGGAGGTTGTGACCGAACCGGATATTGCTACTGCCGCGCTGGACAGCCTCGCCGATCTCGATCTACCCGAGGCCGCCGAGGACAAAACCGACGATCTACTGGCCGATTTGGCCGATGCAGCATCGCAGCCAGCGCCCGAAGTGGTGGATGTGGCGACAGCGGCCCTTGATAGTCTTGTCGACCCGGAAACGCCTGATGATGCGGATCCGCTGGACGACCTGCTGACAGATGACGCCGCCGTTGACGATCTGGATGACCTGTTGGGTGATCTCGGGTCAGACGATGACGCGACCCCCGAGGTGGCGGAAGCAGCGCCCGAGGCAAGCGACTTGGATGATCTTTTGGCGGATGACGCTGATATCGACGATCTGGATGACCTGCTGGGCGATCTCGGGTCAGATGATGACGCGACCCCCGAGGTGGCGGAAGCAGCGCCCGAGGCAAGCGACTTGGATGATCTTTTGGCGGATGACGCTGATATCGACGATCTGGACGACCTGCTGGGTGATCTTGGATCAGATGATGTGGCACAGGACGACCCAGCAAAAACAGCTGCAGAGGATGACGGATTGGATGATCTAGACGATTTGCTGGGCGATCTAAGCGATGATACCGGCGACGACCTTGATAACCTTCTGGGCGATTTGGGCGACAGTGCCGCAGCGGATGATTCCGGGGCGTCCCTGTCGGAAGAGCCGGAATTTGCCTATGGCCAGCTCAGCGCTGACCGGCCCAGCGCCGAGCGGTTGAATCGCAAGCGGTTCCGGTTGGCGATCTTGGGTGATTTTTCCGGACGGGCGGCGCGGGGACAGTTGGAAATCGGCGATGCGCTGGCGGCGCGCAAGCCGATCCTGCTGGATCCCGACACGGTTGAAGACGTGATCGAAGGGTTTGCCACTGATCTGGTTTTGCCGATTGGCAAGAATGGCTCTGGTGTGGCCATCAAGCTGGGCGGGTTGGATGATCTGCACCCCGACGAACTTTATGAAAACGTCGAAATATTCGCCGAACTGGTCGGCCTGCGCGGGCAGCTGAACAGCGGCGCGACAGCGGAAAATGCCGCCCGCCAGCTGCGCGCATGGGGCGAAGAATACGACACACCCGTTGCGCCAACCCGCAGCCGGTCATCGGGAAATTCCGTGCCTGCGGACCTTAAACTTAGCGATTTCCAAAAGCTGATCGGCGACACTCAGGCCACGCTGACTCAGGCTTCGCCGCTGGACGAGCTGATGGCGCAAATCGTCGGCCCGCATATCCGCGCGATCCCGGATGCCGATACGGTGGCCATGAAGGGTGCTGTTGATCAGGCCCTGTCAGCGGCGATGCGGCTGGTGCTGCACCACCCGGAATTCCAGTCGATCGAGGCGCAGTGGCGCTCGCTTGACCTGATCGCGCGCAGTATCGAGGATGACGATACGCTGGATGTCATGCTGTATGATGTCTCGGCTGAAGAGATTGGCGCCGATCTGGCCACTGCGGATGATCTGGGGCAAAGCGGCCTTGTGCGGTTGCTGACGGACGGGCCGCTGGACGAAGATAACGGTCGTGGCGGGTATTCCGCGTTGATCGGGCTGTATACGTTTGAAGAAACCCCGCCGCATGCGGAACTGCTGGGCCGGATTGCCCGGGTCGCCGCCCATGTGGACGCGCCGTTTATTGCCGCGATCACCCCGACCTTTCTGGACACCGACAAAGCGGACCGTCACCCGTTGGTGGCCAATGCCTGGGACACCCTGCGCGGTATGCCCGAGGCAGGGCATCTGGCCCTGGCGTCGCCCCGGTTCCTGCTGCGCCAACCCTATGGCGCGAAATCCGAGCCGATTTACGAGTTCGAGTTTGAGGAATTCACCATGTCTGCGGGCCTGCGCGGCATGTTATGGGCCAATCCGGTGGTTCTGGTGGCGATCCTGTTGGCCAAATCATTCCGCGAAAATGGCGCCAGCATGGGGCTTGGGTCGATCATGTCGCTGGGCGGGATGCCGTTTTATTTCGTCAATGACCGCTATGGCGATCAGGTGGCGTTGCCCTGCACCGAACGCAACTTGACGCTGGACAAGGTCGAACAGGCCAATGGCCGCGGGATTATGTCGGTTGTGTCGATCAAAGGGCGCGATGAAATCCGGCTGGCATCGTTTAATTCACTGGCGGGGGCCGAAATTTTGGGGCCGTGGACGGGTGTCACGCCGCCACCACCATCGCCGCCCAAACCCAAACCTGCGCCTGCCGCACCTGAAACGGTGGACTCTGACGCCGGTTCGGGCGACGATAGCGATCTGGACGACCTGCTGGCGGATTTCGGCGATGATCTGGATTTCGGCGGTGACGATGATGACACCGACGCTGATCTGGCTGCGCTGCTGGCGGATTTATAATGACGATTATTTTGAGACGAAAACAATTTTACAAGCTTTGCGCGACCACTCGCGAAAGGACATGCAATGGCAGAGAGTAAGCCACATGAAGACTCATTGGTCTGGATGTCTGGCAATTATCAGGCCAAGGACATTTTGCTTAAGCGCGCGATTATTCGCGAAGGGCTAAGCACGTTAACCGAGACCACAGTCGAATTTCAGTCGAAAAACAAGGCGGTCAAACTGGAAGAGATCGTTGGGCGCACGATGAACGTTCACATCATGGCCGAGGGCGGCAAGGAACGAAAGTTTACCGGTATTTGTGTATCGGTTGAAAACCTTGGGTTCCGCGACGGGTATGGCCAATACGTGGCCGAGGTTCGCCCTTGGTTCTGGATGCTGACCCGCACCCGGGACAGCCGGGTGTTCCAGGAACTGACCGCGGTTCAGATTATAAAAGAGGTTTTTTCGGGTCGCGGATTTTCCGATTTTGAGGACAAGCTAAGCGATACATGCGAAACCCGCACCTATTGCGTTCAATACCGCGAAACAGATTTTGATTTCGTCTGCCGCCTGATGGAGGAAGAGGGAATCTATTATTATCTGGACAACAAGATGGATGCGAACGCCATCGAAAAGCTTGTCCTGTGTGACGGCATCAGCGGGCATTCGCCGGTGTCTGGGAGCTCGGATCTGGATTATCACGCCCGCGACAATAATGACCGGCGACGCGAGGATCACATCGCTGAATGGGCGGCCGAAGAAACCCTGACACGTGGTAAGGTTACCCTGAACGATTTCGACTTTACGTCGCCCACAGCAGATCTAAAGGTTAATAACGCGATCAAGAAAGGCAGCCACAACCACGCCGAATACGAGGTGTACGACTATCCTGGCCACTATCGCAAAGACACCACTCTGGGCACCAAACGGGCCCGCGTTCGTATGGAGGCCGAGGCGATCCGCCACAAGCGCTGGCGCGGGTCTGGCAGTGTTCGCACCCTTGGTACAGGCAATATTTTCAAGCTCAAGGACCATCCCGATGCCGCGTCCAACAGGGAATATCTGGTCACGGATGCCATCCATTACATTCAGGTCGCGACAGATTTTAAGGACACTGATTTGCGTCACGACTTAAGCGCGCAGAACATGGATTTCCCCGAAGAGATGAAAGGCGATGCCTATGCCTGTACCTTTGGGGCGATCCCCAAACAGGATCAGTTCCGGGCCCCGCTGACAACCCATTGGCCAGAGATAACCGGTTTGCACACGGCGATTGTTGTGGGCCCCGACGGCGAAGAGATTCATACAGACAAATACGGCCGCATCCGGGTGCAGTTCCATTGGGACCGCGAGGGCAAGAAGGACGAAAAATCATCCTGCTGGGTACGCGTGGTCACGCCATGGTCGGGTAAAAACTGGGGCATGGTCGCGGTGCCACGCATGGACCAGGAGGTGGTCATTCAGTTCGAAGAAGGCGACCCTGACAGGCCGATCTGCACGGGTATGCTTTACAATGAAGACACAATGCCGCCCTACAAGTATCCCGAGGATCAGACGCAGGTTGGGATACGGACGGATTCATCGAAGGGTGTCCAAGACGCCAAGGCGTATAATGAACTGATGTTCGACGACAAAGCGGATAATGAAATGATGCGCGTGCAGGCGCAAAAAGACCATCAGATGCTGATCAAGAATAAATCAGTGGTCACCATCGGTCTGGATGCGGTTGATGCCGGTGACCACGACGATGATGGCAGTTTAAGCCAGGTCGTCGAGAATCATGTCACGGAAACGATTAAGAGCGGTGATCACTATGTCACCATCGAAAAGGGTGACGAAGAGATCAAGATAGAGACCGGCAGCCAGCTGCTGGAAATCAAGAAGGATAAGACGCAGAAAGTAGAGGGCAAACACACCAAGACCATCACTGGAAATGACGCCACAACCGTTAAAACCGGCAACATGACGGTCGACGTCAAGTCGGGCAAGATCACGATGACGGCGGCAATGGAAATCATGCTTAAGGTTGGGGGATCGTCGATCAAGATCGACAACTCAGGTGTGACGATCAAGGGACCGATCATCAAGATTCAAGCCGACGGCATGGCCGAAATGAAAAGTCCGCTCACCACAGTCAAAGGCGACGGAATGCTCACCCTGAAGGGTGGCATTACGATGATCAACTAGGTGGTGTGTCATGAAAGGTAATTATCAAAACTTGGTCAAGTTTCCCACAGATCCTGTGGCTAAACTGCTGTCGCGTGCCAATGTCATTTTGAAAACCCCGCTGGAAGCCCCCGCCAGCGCAGGCGCAGACGTTGTGCTGGCCGAACTGCGGGACAAAGGCGCGCTGGTGGATCTGCTGCGTCTGCTGGCCATCTTGTTGCCACCGCGCGAACGGGTCTGGTGGGCCTGTATGGCGGCGCGTGATTATATCGGGCCGCGGTCAGAAAATGACCCACCGTCGCTGGTGACATCGGAAACCTGGGTGTTCAACCCATCCGAAGAAAACCGTAGCGCAGCGCGCAACACGCTGGATCACGCCTATATTGATGATGACACGGTCAATTGCGCGCTGGCGGTTCTTTATTCCGATGGCACCTTGGGCCCAGACGATCTGGCTGATTTTCCCGCTCCGGCGGGCGCATCCGAGACTGCAGCCTTTGCCATGAATATGGTAGCGTTGGGGGAACTTTCTGATAAGTTTGAAGAGCATGGACAGATCCTGATCGACCGTGCCCTGAATATCGGGCGGGGCGGCAACGGCCAGGTCCAGCTTAGCGAAACATAAGACAAAGGAGAAAACCAGATGGGTCAACCACAAGCACGCTTAACCGACCTGCACTTGTGCAATGTGCCGGTCATCATGGTTCCTCCGGCTCCGCCAGCGCCGATGCCAATCATGCCGCCCTGTTGCCCAACAGTACTGGTAGGAATGCTGCCTGCGGCGCGTGTGACTGACATGCATGCGTCGGCGCCGCCCCACCCGATTGTCAAAGGGTCGATGACGGTCCTGATCAACAATTTGCCCGCCGCGCGGATGGGCGATTTGGGGGCCTGTGGCGGTGCGATCTTAAAGGGTGACTTCACCGTGCTGGTCGGTGGCTGAAAGATAAAATGACAGTCACGCTTAAATTTCAGTCCTCCGGTACAATCCCGGGTGGTGCGCAGCCGACGCCGATGCGTGGTGGCAGCCTGACAATCGGGCGCGGCCCGGAAAATGATGTGGTCCTGCCGGACCCTGACAGGATGCTGTCCAAGAACCATTGCGTGGTCGAAGATCATAACGGCAACGTGCTGGTTGTGGATCTGTCGACCAATGGCACCTTTTTGAACTATTCCAAAATCCCGCTGGGCAAAAGCCCGACACCGCTGAATGACGGCGATATTCTGTGTGTTGGCACCTATGAACTGTTGGTCGAAATCGGCGGCGAGCTGCCTGATCTGGATGACATGATCGCGGCCCCCGCGGCCCAGGCCCAGATTTCGCCCGGGGTGGCAGAAAACGCCCCCGACGCGATGCGGCTGCTGGATGACGCCCCACCAGGTGGGGATTTTCTGGATGACCTGCTGGGCAGCGAAGGCGGGCCAACCGGGCCGTCACAGTTGAACCCGGTTGACCCGATTGATGAACTTCTGCCGCCCTTGGGCGAAGACGAAGACCCGTTCTTTCAGAAACCCGAAGACGGGCGCGAAGGTACAGGCGCCAGTATTGGCATGAACATTTCGACCGCGCAGGACAGCTTCAGCCCGCAAACGCCATCCTCCAGCCAGATTCCCGAAGATTGGGACGATCTGTTGGGCGGCCCCCCTGAGACCCCGCAGCCCGCGCCGGTTCCGGTTCCTGATCCTGTACCCGAAGCCTTGCCAGACCTCATGCCCGAAGTTTTGCCAGAACCTGTGCAGGCACCCCGGGCAAAAACGCCCCCGGTACTGCCCGTGGCCGAGGACCTGTCC
>JBLINN010000240.1:0-6766 GCA_047639325.1 Paracoccaceae bacterium
ACCACCGAACAGCGCCTTGGTGGCGGCAAACCGGAACACCGTATGGGCCCCGGCCAGAATCGGCAGGAATATTCCGCAAATCTGTTCCAGCAATTGCGCCAGCGGCAGGATTGACAGGTGACGGTCCTTTGGGGTGGCCGCGATCACAGTGCTTAGGGCAAAGAGGGAGGCATTTAACTGGCGGTCGCCGATGATCACGCCTTTGGGATGCCCGGAAGACCCTGACGTGTAAATCACCCGCTCGGCCCCGCCTGCATAATCCGGCAGGGCGCGCGGCGCGGTGTTAGATAGCGACGGGTCGATGGTGCGTATCTGCGGCAGGGTGGCAAATTGCGCAGGAGTCGTGGTGATAACCGCCCCAACCTTGGCGTCAGACAGAACATGGGCGATTTGCCCGGCGCTAAAGAAAAACGGCAACGGCACCTGCCGCCGCCCCGTGAGTGTGATCGCCAGATCCGCAACCACATAGTCGATGCCACCAGCCAGCCCGATGCCAATCGTCGGCGGCGCACCGTCCAGCCGGGCGGCCAGATCGGCAACCCGCGTCGATAGATCAGACCAGGTGATCGCAGCGGCATCATCCTCGAACGCCACAACATCGGGGCGCGCGGCGGCATGCGCGTTTAGCGCCTGAAACACCAAATGCATTATGACGCCTCGGATTGCCAAGGGTGGGTTTGGCGGCGTGGGCACAGGGCCACGGGCAGCGCAGCGTTTTCGCGAAAGGCGCAGACCCAAGGATCGGTCTCGTAATAGCTGCCCCAGTTTTCCGGGTCGGTCACCCGGTTGGGGATGGCCGCCGACAAGGTGTCAAACTGCAACCCGGTCCGGCCCAGCAAGCGGCGCAGCGCGGATGTGGCGGTAAAGACGCCGCAGGTTTTGCCCTGCGCGCGGCCCCAGTTGATCATCGCGTCCATCACCGGCAACACCGGAAAGGGTGTGGCTGATGCCAGCGATACCACCTCCATGATTTCATCGCGGGGCACTATGGCGCCGGCGGTTTTTAGCAGGTTCTGCTCAAAGCTTTCGTTCAGGTAGGGTTCCGAAAAGAACCCGCTGGCGGCGGTGCGCAAACCAGCGGCACAAACGATGGTGCCATCGGCGCGTTTGGCCGTCACCAGAACCGGTGCAAAACTGGAAACTCTGGCGCGGTATTTGTCCCAATAGATTTTTCGAATGTGGTCCTGCGCGGCGGACCGCCCGGGGCAGTCCCCTTCCAGAAAGTCAATTTGCATCTGCGTCCTCGTCTCAGCTTATTCACGAACTCAAGATGCAATTGACTGGGTTTGGCTTACAGGACGCTTACAAAACCTTACCGTTTGAAAAGGCCGGTGCTTTTTTGGGGCTGACCTTGCGTAAGCCTGCGCGGCTTACCTTGTCTGCTGCGGCGAGGCGTCGAATTCAAAGATAAATACACTGCCGCCCCCGGGCCTGTCATTGATCGCCAGCCGCGCGTCATGGGTTTGGGCCACGGATTTGACGATGGCCAAACCAATCCCCGACCCATCGGGGCGGTTTTCAGCAAGCCCCCCGCGGTTAAAGCGTTCAAACAACAGCAATTTGTGGCTGTCCTTGACACCCGGCCCCCGGTCCATCACCCGCCAGCCCGCGGGGTTTTCGGTGATCTCAATCTCAATTTCCGTGCCGCGCGGCGAATAGATCAACGCATTGCGCACCAGATTCCCCAACGCGATTTCCAGCAGCGCTGCATTGCCTCGTACCGGGGTCACACATTGGCCGCTGATGGCCAGCGATTGGCCGTCGCGCACCGCCCCGGGGGCCATCCGCCCGGCCAGATCTACCGTCAGGGCTTGCAGGTCAATATCGTTGAAACTGTTGGCGTTGGTGGCATCGGCGCGCGACAGGTTGATCAGTTGTTCGAACATCTGGTCCAGCCGCTGCACATCCTGGGTCAGGCTGGCGCGCAGATCGGGGTCTTCGATCGTGTCAACGCTTGACTGCAGCACCGCCAGCGGCGTGCGTATTTCATGCGCGACATTCGACGAGAAATCCCGTTGCAATTTATACCCCTGTTCCAGCCGGTCAAACGCGCCATTCACCGCGTCGATCAGCGGCGCGATTTCCGAGGGCAACCGGTCTGATTTAAGACGTTGCCCGGCGGCTTTGGGGCCGATGACGCTGGCCTGTTTGGACACAGCCATCAGCGGGATCAGCGACCGACGCGCCGCCAGGATAGCGGCGACAAGAATGGCAATCACCCCCAGAACAACCCACCAGATTTCCTCTTGGACCTCGTGGGCAAGTTTTTTGAAATCGCTCTGTTCGACCCCTGCCGGGTAGAGCGAGGCCAGCGCATAGATCGCCGCGCCATTGGTGGTGGTCTTTACCGCAACGCCAATCCGGTTCTGGGTAAGGGAAATCCGGGTTGGTGCATCGATCGCCATGGCCACAAGCTGGGCCTGAATGGCGGGCGAGGTTTCGGCGCCAACAACCACCTGCGCGGTCTGGTCGAACAGCGTATAACGGTAGAGACCAGTATCGCCGCGAAACCGCAGCAAATTGGGGTCAAAGCCATAGTGCGGCGCATTTGGCTGAACCTGATTGGCAATCTCCCAAGCCTCGGTGATCAGGGCATCGACAAGGTTTTCTTCAAGATGTTCGTAAAATTCGCGGGTCAGAACTGTCATGGCCAGACCGATGCAAAAGCATAACGCCAGAATGATGTTCAGGACCAGATTGCGTTTCAGGGAATAACGGCCCCCGAAGATCGCCCGCAACACTTTCATGCACTGCCTTCTTCCAGAAAATAGCCGATCCCACGCAGGTTGATGATTTTGGGGGTGGCGCCAAAATCCACCAGCTTTTTGCGCAACCTGTGGGCGGCCACCTCTATCGCATTCAGGGTGGGGGGCTCGTCAAAGCCATACAGCGCATTTTCGATACTGTCTTTGGACAGAACCCGCCCCTTGCGCCGCATGAACAGCTCCAGCAAGGCCAGTTCCCGCTTGGAAAACCGGGCGGTTTCACCGTTGATCCGGACGGTCCGGTCAATCGTGTCGAACTGGATGTTGCCCGCGTCCAGATTCAGGCCCAAAGCGCCGCCGGGGCGGCGCAAAACCGCCTTAATCCGGGCAATCAGCTCGGCCACCGCAAAGGGTTTCACGATATAATCGTCAGAGCCCGAGTTCAGCCCTGCGACCCGGTCATCGGTGGCATCCCGCGCGGTGCAGATAATCACCGGGATCTGCGCCGCTTTGCGTTTCACTTCGCTTAATACGGTCAGGCCTTCGGTGTCCGGCAGGCCCAAATCCAGAATGATCGCATCATATTCGTAGCTGGCAACAGAATGCAACGCATCCGCGCCGGTGTGAACCACATCCACCGCAAACCCGCTTTTGGTCAAACTGGCGCTGGTGTTCAGCGCCAGTTTTTCATTGTCTTCCACATAGAGAAGCCGCATTCAGTCAGGTCCTATTTTCTGACATAGGTGACAGTGGATCCATCATCTGCTGTAAAGCTGACATGCGCAAGATTGCCGTCGCCATCAAACCAAAGATCACGGCTCAGACCGCCGGAAAGACGATAATGATGCGCCGCGATCTTGCCGCGTTTCAGCGGCACGGTTTCTGCGCCCATATCGGTGACGCGCACCGACATGGTTTTGCCGTCGACTGTATTCACCAGCTTTGAGCTGCGCACAATGTCTTCGTTCCACAGGCTGGCGGGCTGTAGGCTGGTGGCGCCAATGGTCACCTTGTGCGGCGTTCCGTCGTCATTGGTTTTGGAAATTAACCCTTTCAGCTTATTACCTTTCCAGGTTTCGACGCTGGAATGTTTAAAGCTGTAAACCGTTGTGCGGATCAGCGGCACCTTGACGGCAATATCCGTCGCCACAGTCACCGAAAACGCACCGGGTGATCCGGAAAACCGATAGCTGTGATCGCCGATATCCTTGCCCTTGCGCATGACTTCGAACGTCAGCTTGCCCGAGGATGGAAGAGTGGCCGCAGCAAGCGGCGCTGTTGCCGTGATCAGCATGGCCGCAATAAATGAAAGAACGCGCATGTGTGTCTCCTTACAGGCGTTGAGTCTGGGATTATGGGGTGGGTGGTCTCAGCCGAGGCTTACAAAAGACTTACAAGTCTGAACCCATTGCCCTTTCCCGCGCGCAGCAATCCGGGGTGGTTTTAACCAGACTGAGAGATACGTGCAGCAAGGCCAGCGCCTTGCAATTTGTCTAAAAAGTAACAGACTTGATGCCAGCGAACATACCAAAGACCGGCCCGGTCCCTTGTTTGGGGCCGATACGTGGGCCGATACGTGGGCCGGGAAATCAGGCAGGGGGCTTTGGCGCCTCTGCACAACAGCGAAAGTTTTTGCGCATGACCAATACCGACTTTTCAGATCAAATCGCCGTGGTGACGGGCGGGGCCCAGGGCATTGGCCTGGCCGTGGTGCGCAAATTGTTGGCAGGTGGGGCAAAACTGGCGGTTTGGGATATGAACCCGGACAAAGCCCGCGATGCGCTGGCGGACGTCACGGACACAGGGCAGGTCCAAATCGTTGGCTGCGACATAGCCGATTGGGATCAAGTGCAAGCCGCAGCACAGCAAACCACCAGCCATTTTGGCCGGATTGACGCCGTGGTGAACAGCGCGGGCATTGCCGGGCCAAATGTATCGGTCGAAGACTACGGCAACGACGATTGGCAACAGATCATCCAGATCAACCTGACCGGGACATACCATGTCAACAAGGCGGTGATCACCGGTATGAAGGCGCAAAACTATGGGCGAATCGTTAATATCGCGTCAATTGCCGGCAAAGAGGGCAACCCAAACGCCTGCGCCTATTCGGCGTCTAAGGCGGGGGTGATTGGGTTCACCAAATCGCTGGGCAAAGAACTGGCCGGGTTTGACATCGGGGTAAACTGCGTGACACCTGCCGCGGCGCGCACCCCGATCTTTGACCAGATGAGCCAGGAACATATCGACTATATGCTGTCGAAAATCCCCAGAAACCGCTTTCTCGAAGTGGTCGAGGCTGCCAATATGATTGCCTGGCTCGCCAGCCGCGAAAACTCATTTTCGACCGGGGCGGTCTTCGATATTTCAGGCGGGCGCGCCACTTATTAACAACGGGCAGGACAGGCACAGATGATGAAGACAATTGCAGGGTTTGATCGCATCGGCGAGGAAAACGCGTTTGCGGTTCTGGCGCGCGCTGGTGAATTGGCAGCGCAGGGCATGGACGTGATCAACCTTGGCATCGGGCAGCCGGATTTCCAGACGCCGCCCAATATTGTCGAGGCGGCAATCAAGGCGCTGCGCGACGGCCATCACGGCTATACCCCCGCCACCGGTATACCGGCGCTGCGCGAGGCGGTATCTGCTGATCTGCATCGGCGGTTCGGCACAGAGGTGAACCCCGACAACGTGCTGATCGTGCCGGGCGGAAAGGTGACGATGTTCACCGCGATTTTGATGTTTGGCGAACCCGGGGTGGATATCCTGTACCCCGATCCGGGGTTCCCGATTTATCGCTCGATGATCGAATTCACCGGGGCGCGGCCAATCCCTGTGCCAATCCGCGAAGAAAACGGTTTCGCCTTTTCGGCGGAAGAAACCCTGTCGCTGATCACGCCGCAAACCCGGCTGCTGATCGTCAACTCGCCAGCCAATCCTTGCGGCGGTATCACGCCCAAGGCTGAGGTGGACGCGCTGGTGGCCGGGCTGGCCGATCACCCGGATGTGGCGGTGATGTCGGACGAGATTTACGACCAGATGCTGTATGACGGCGAGGAACATGTTTCCCTGCTGACCTACCCTGAGATCCGTGATCGTCTGATCCTGCTGAACGGCTGGTCCAAGACCTATGCGATGACCGGCTGGCGGATGGGGTATTCGGTGTGGCCGGATGGCTTGTACGACAAGGCGCGCAAACTGGCGGTGAATGCGTGGTCTTGCGTGAACGCCCCCGCGCAATATGCGGGGCTAGAGGCGCTGACCGGACCGCAGGACGCGGTGGGCGAAATGCTGGGTGAATTCGATGCGCGGCGTCGGCTGGTGGTTGATCTGCTGAACGACCTGCCGGGGGTCAGTTGCATCACGCCGAAGGGCGCGTTTTACGCCTTTCCCAACATTTCCGGCACCGGAATTAAGGGCAAAGTGCTGGCGTCTGAACTGCTGGAGAAATCCGGCGTGGCAACCATCGGCGGGCCGGATTTTGGGGTGCTGGGCGAGGGATATATCCGGTTGAGCTATGCCAATTCTCAGGAAAACATCCGCCGGGCCGTGGCGCGGATGGGGGATTTCCTGGCAGAGCGGTAGGGGGCGACTATCGAAGGCGCTTCCTAAAGCACATTAACCTGGACAGACGCTCCGGCCACTTCGTAAGTGAAACGGTCGCCTGGAACAGGAAACCGGGTGCGGACGGCCGAGCCGGTTATTATGTGTTCCCCTTTGAAAAGCGGGATGCCTCTTTCGTTGAAATGATTAAAGACCCAAGCCAGCGACCCAAGCGGGTCTGCGGCACCTGTGTTCGCTTTTTCAGCAGGTTCCCCAGTCTGGTAAACAATAGAGGGGATGTCGCTCAGATCCAATTCCCGCCAGTTGACCAGCTCTTGGCCCAGAACCACACCACCACACGAGGCGTTGTCGGCGATCAGTGTAAACGGATCGAGATTTGCGTAGTCGGCGTTTCGGTCCTCAATAAGTTCAAACGCTGGCCGAACCGTCGCCACATAATCGTAAGCAGAAGGCTTAATTCCTTTGTTCCGGCAAGACTACATGTTGAGGCGACAGAG
>JBLINN010000241.1:0-6742 GCA_047639325.1 Paracoccaceae bacterium
GCGCCAATAGGATGACAGTTGCAGCACGGCAGGGCCGGACAGCCCGCGATGGGTGAACAACAGCGCCTCGTCAAAGCTGATGCGTTGGTTGCTGACGCGGGCGGGCAGCGCAACGCCCGCCAGTGGCGTGAACCGGTCTTCGGCAAAGGTGAAGGGCACCAGCGCAGGCCGGGTGTCTGTGACCGACAGGTCAAACTGGCGAGCGATATCATAGGCAAAGCCGGTCGCGCCCATTTTGGGGATTGATTTGCCGCCCGAGGCCAGCACCAGATTGCGGCAGGTCAGGGTCTGGCGGGTGCCTTCGCGATCCACCGACAGGGCGAACCCGTCGTCGGTTTTGCGCAGGTCTTTGACCGATGTGTGCAGCCAAAGCTCTGCCCCGGCGCGCTGCATCTCGTCCAGCAGCATAGCCACGATCTGTTTGGCCGAACCGTCGCAAAACAACTGCCCCAGGGTCTTTTCATGCCAGTCGATCCGATGCCGCGCCAACAGGTCGATAAAATCCCACTGGGTATAGCGCGCCAGCGCCGATTTGGCGAAATGCGGGTTCTGCGACAGGAAGTTTTCCGGCCCCGCGTCCAGATTGGTGAAATTGCAGCGCCCGCCGCCAGAGATGCGGATTTTCTCGCCCGGGGCTTTGGCGTGATCAATCACCAATGCCCCCGGCCCCGCATGTGCGGCGCACATCATGCCAGCGGCCCCGGCCCCGATGATGATCGTGTTATAGGTCATGCCCTGCCGGTTGGCGCGATTTCGGGCCAAAGGCAAGAGGAAGACGCTGGCCTGAGGCGGCTTTTCACGCTAGAGTCGGTGCACTAGACCCCGAAAAGGGGCGGATTTGAGGCAGAAAACGGCGGTGAACCATGACAGAAATGGTGTATGGTGCGGTCCCTGAATCGCGCGGTGAACCTATATTACCCAAATGGTGGCGCACGCTGGACAAATGGTCGATGTCCTGTGTGCTGATGCTATTTGTGATCGGATTGCTATTGGGATTGGCGGCCTCGCCCCCCTTGGCGGCGCGCAACGGGTTTGACCCGTTTCATTATGTGCAGCGCCAGGCGATTTTTGGCGGCGCGGCACTGGTCGCGATGCTGCTGACGTCGATGATGTCGCCCACTTTGGTGCGGCGCTTGGCGGTGCTGGGGTTTTTAATGGCGTTTGTGGCGCTGGCCCTGCTGCCATTTTTTGGCACGGATTTTGGCAAGGGCGCGATGCGCTGGTATTCGCTGGGCTTTGCGTCACTGCAACCGTCCGAGTTTTTAAAGCCCGGGTTTGTGGTGGTTGCCGCCTGGATGCTGGCGGCTAGCCAACAGATTAACGGGCCTCCGGGCAAGATCTGGTCGTTTGCGTTATGTGTGGCGATTGTGGCGATGCTGGTGATGCAGCCCGATTTCGGCCAGGCCAGTCTGGTGTTGTTTGCCTGGGGCGTGATGTATTTTATCGCCGGGGCGCCGATATTGTTGCTGGTGGCGATGACCGGCATGGTGGTTCTGGGCGGCACGCTGGCCTATTCCGCGTCCGAGCATTTCGCGCGCCGGATTGACGGGTTTCTAAGTGCCGAGGTCGATCCGACCACGCAGCTGGGCTATGCCACCAACGCGATCCGCGAAGGTGGGTTGTTTGGAGTGGGGGTTGGCGAGGGTCAGGTGAAATGGTCCCTGCCCGATGCACATACCGATTTCATAATTGCTGTCGCGGCCGAGGAATACGGGCTGATCCTGGTTCTGATCATCATCGCGTTGTACACCGGTATCGTGGTGCGGTCGCTGCTGCGCCTGATGCGCGAGCGTGATCCGTTTATCCGTCTGGCGGGCACCGGGTTGGCGGCGATTTTTGGCGTGCAGGCGATGATCAATATGGGCGTTGCGGTGCGTTTGTTACCCGCCAAGGGCATGACCTTGCCGTTTGTCAGCTATGGCGGGTCGTCGTTGATTGCTGGCGGGATTGCCGTGGGCATGTTGCTGGCCTTTACCCGCAAACGTCCGCAGGGCGAGATTGGTGATTTGCTGCGCGGGCGCGGGTGATGGGCGGCGTTTACCCTGACGGGAGCCTGCGATGACCCAACCGTTTCTGATGATCGCGGCGGGCGGCACTGGCGGGCACATGTTCCCGGCGCAGGCCTTGGCCGAGGTGATGCTGCGCAAAGGCTGGCGGGTGCGCCTGTCTACCGATGCCCGTGGCGCGCGCTATACCGGCGGCTTTCCCCATTCCACCGAGATCACCCAAGTGTCCAGCGCCACCTTTGCGCGTGGCGGGTTGCTGGCCAAGGCGATGGTTGCGCCACGGATTGCGGCGGGTGTTCTGGGGGCAGCGCGGCAGATGCGCCGCGACTGGCCCGATGTGGTGATTGGCTTTGGCGGCTATCCGACCATTCCGGCACTGGGCGCGGCTGTGTTGCTGGACCTGCCCCGGATGATCCACGAACAGAACGGTGTGTTGGGCCGGGTCAATCAAATTTTTGCTACCCGCGTCGCGCAGGTGGCCTGTGGCATCTGGCCCACCGCCCTACCGGACGGGGCCAACGGCATCCATGTCGGCAACCCGGTGCGCGCGGCGGTGCTGGACCGGGCTGGGGCGTCTTATATTGTGCCCGGCGATTACCCGATGTCGATCCTGGTGATGGGCGGCAGCCAGGGCGCGCGCATCCTGTCGGATGTGGTGCCCGATGCCATTGCCGCCCTGCCCACCGAGCTGCGCAAATTCCTGCGCGTCAGCCATCAGGCCCGGGCCGAAGACGGCGACCGGGTCACCGCGCAATATGCTGAATACGGCATTACCGCCGATGTGCAGCCGTTCTTTCACGACGTCCCCCGCCGCATGTCCGAGGCGCAGTTGGTGATCAGCCGCGCCGGGGCGTCGTCTATCGCCGATCTGACGGTAATTGGCCGCCCGTCTATCCTGATCCCCTTTGCCGCCGCTGCTGGTGATCACCAAACCGCCAACGCGCGCGGGCTGGTTGACGCCGGGGCGGCCATCCTGATCCCGGAAAACCTGCTTGACCCGGCTAGCCTGTCAGCGCAAATCGCGTCCATTCTGGGCAATCCGGACGCCGCCCTGCATATGGCGCAAGCGGCGCTAACTGCGGGCAGTCCAGATGCCACAGACCGGCTGGTTGCTTTGGTTGAAGCGCTGGCGAAAAAGGAAAGCACATGACCCCAGCCACCAAACTTCCCGGCGATGTAGGCCCGATCCATTTTGTTGGCATTGGCGGCATTGGCATGTCTGGCATTGCCGAGGTTCTGCTGAACCAAGGTTATAGCGTGCAGGGGTCGGACCTGAAGACCTCAAAAATCACCGAGCGGCTTGTGGGCTTGGGCGCGACGATCTTTACCGGGCAACGCGCGGAAAACCTGAAAAACGCCGCCGTTGTGGTGATTTCCTCGGCGATCAAACCCGGTAATCCGGAACTCGACGAGGCCCGCCGTCAGGGCCTGCCGGTGGTGCGCCGCGCCGAGATGCTGGCCGAGCTGATGCGGCTAAAGTCCAACATTGCCGTCGCTGGCACCCATGGCAAAACCACCACCACCACGATGATGGCCGAACTGATGACCGCAGGCGGGTTCGATCCCACCGTGGTCAATGGCGGCATCATCCACGCCTATGGCAGCAATGCGCGCATGGGTCAGGGCGAATGGATGGTGGTCGAGGCTGACGAATCCGACGGGACTTTTAATCGCCTGCCCGCCACCATCGCCATCATCACCAATATCGACCCCGAACATATGGAACATTGGGGCGATTTCGACACGCTGCGCGATGGGTTCTATGATTTTGTGTCCAACATCCCGTTTTACGGCCTGGCTGTGTGCTGCACCGATCACCCCGAAGTGCAGGCGCTGGTGGGGCGGATCACCGACCGCCGGGTGGTCACCTATGGGTTCAACGCGCAGGCCGATGTGCGTGCCACCAACCTGACCTACAAGGCGGGCGTGGCGCATTTTGATATCCATCTACAGGCCGAGGACAAGGTAATCGAGGGCTGCTCGTTGCCGATGCCCGGCGATCACAACGTGTCTAACGCGCTGTCTGCGGTGGCCGTGGCCCGGCATCTGGGGATGAAAACCGCTGAAATCCGCACAGCGCTGGCCAAGTTTGCCGGCGTCAACCGGCGCTTTACCAAAGTGGGTGAGGTGAACGGCGTGACGATTATTGACGATTACGGCCACCACCCGGTGGAAATCACTGCCGTGCTGAAGGCCGCGCGTCAGGCCACGACAGGCCGCGTCATCGCCGTGCACCAACCGCACCGCTACACCCGTCTGGCCAGCCTGTTTGACGACTTTTGCGCCTGTTTCAACGAGGCCGATGTGGTTGCCATCACCGAAGTGTTCGCCGCCGGTGAAGACCCGATTGAGGGCGCCAGCCGCGACGATCTGGTCGCCGGGCTGATCGCCCACGGCCACCGCCATGCGCGCGCCATTCACGACGAGGATGATCTGGAACGGCTGGTCCGCGAACAGGGACGCCCCGGCGACATGGTGGTGTGTCTTGGGGCCGGTACCATCAGCGCCTGGGCAAACGCGCTGCCGGAGCGTCTTAAAGGATAGGAAAAACCATGGCCGACGACACACTGAAACGCCGCATCGGGCCGGTCCTGCTGACCGCCTATGGCGTCGGCGTCATGGTTGGTGCAGGCATCTATGTGCTGGTGGGCGCGGTTGCCGGGTCTGCCGGTATCTGGGCCCCGCTGGCGTTCATGCTGGCGGGCCTGATCGCAGCGCCCACGGCGCTAAGTTACTCTGAATTTTCCACCCGCATCCCTGAAGCTGCGGGCGAGGCGGCCTATGTCGGCTCTGGCCTGAACAGTCAGGCGATGGCGATACTGGTCGGGTTGGCGGTGGTGGCGGCGGGCACGGTGTCTGCCGGGGCGGTGCTGCGCGGCGGGGTTGGTTATCTGACCACCGCAGTTGACGTTGATGCCACATTGGCGATTGTTGCGCTGGGCATCGTGCTGACAGCAGTTGCCGTGCTTGGTGCGCTGGAAAGCTTGGCGCTGGTGGCAGTGTTCACGGTGATCGAAATTGTGGGGCTGGGGCTGGTGATCTGGGCCGGGTTCAGCGCCCCCGAGGTTGCCGACTGGACCGCGCCGCCGATCCCGGTCTGGTCCGGCATCGGTCTGGGCGCGGTGCTGGCGTTTTTTGCCTTTATCGGGTTCGAGGATATCGTGAACATGGCCGAAGAGGTGGACAGCCCAACCACCACATTGCCACGCGCAATCCTTTATGCGCTGGCAATCACTACGGTGATCTACGCGCTGGTCACGCTGGCGGCGGTGCGCGCGGTCCCGGCCGATGCGCTGTCTTCCAGCCGCAACCCGCTGGTGCTGGTCTGGCAGGCCGGGCGCGGCGGGTCGGGTGATTTCCTGTCGGGGATCGCGGTGTTTGCGGCGCTGAACGGCGTGCTGGCCCAGATTGTCATGGCCAGCCGCGTGCTGTTTGGTCTGGGCAAACGCAACCCGGCGCTGGCGATATTCCACCATGCCCATCCACGCTTTGGCACGCCTTTCTTAGCGACGGTACTGATTGGCGCGGTGGTGATCGTCGCGGCCCTGACCGTGCAACTGGTCACCTTGGCCGAGGTCACCTCGTCGATCCTGCTGAGTGTCTTTGTGCTGGTCAACCTGGCGCTGATCTTTCAGAAACGCCGCGCCCCCGAGGCCCCGTTTCGGGTGCCTATGGCGGTGCCAGTGGTTGGCCTGATCCTGTCGCTTGCCGCCCTGATGGTCGCTTTGGGAGGTATGATATGAGCCTGCCCATCCTGCTTTCCGCGCTTTGGGTGCTGGCCGCGACCGGCGTTGCCATGCTGCCGATGCGCCGCCAGTTCCCCCCGGGCGTGCTGTTGCTGGCCGCCGCCCCGGTGTTGATTATCTGGCTGGGGTATGACTTTGGCTGGATCGCCTCGCTGGGCGCGCTGGCCGCCTTTATATCAATGTTCCGCAACCCATTGCGCTATTACTGGCGCAAATGGCGCGGGTTGGAGACCGGGTTTCCCCCGGAGGAATTGAAATGAGCCTGTCGATCATCCTCGCCGCCCTTTGGGCACTGTCTGCCAACGTGCTGGCGATGCTGCCCAGCCGCGACAACCACTGGCGCCGTGCCTATATACTGATCGCCGTGGGCATCCCGATCCTTGGCTATGTCACGTACGAAAACGGCCCCTGGGTCGGGTTGATCGTGTTGCTGGCGGGCATGTCCGTGCTGCGCTGGCCACTGATCTATCTGACACGGTGGGTGCGCGGGTTGGGTCGGTCCTGACCTTGCGCAACACCCCCGCATGGCGCAGGTTGGCGTCATGATTGAGATCAGTGAAATCAAAGACGAGGCCAGCCTGGAACAATGGCTGACGGATTGGCAGGCAGAAAATGGCGTGGACGAAAAAGCCGCACAGGCAGTTGCTGTTGCAATCGCCCACAGGGCCGCGATGCGGGTTCTGCCCCTGTGGTGGCACTGGAGCCTATCGGACGACGCGCGCAAACATGATTTGACAGCCTTGCCAATATTGCGCTGTAATCTGATCTCAGGGGTTGCGGCTGTTGTGCCAACCCCTGAGATCAAGAGGGCCGCCGCCTCCGCCGCCGCCTCCTCCTACGCCGCCTCCTACGCCTCCGCCGCCTCCGCCGCCGCCTCCTCCTCCGCCGCCGCCTCCTCCTACGCCGCCTCCTACGCCTCCGCCGCCTCCTCCTACGCCTCCTCCTACGCCTCCTACGCCGCCGCCGACGCCGCCGCCTCCTACGCCTCCG
>JBLINN010000242.1:0-6689 GCA_047639325.1 Paracoccaceae bacterium
CGTAGGGTGTGCTTTCAGCGCACCATTGCAACGTCTGGAAAGGTGCGCTGAAAGCACACCCTACGGATCACAGCATAAACCGGAATGCGCGGCGCAATTCTGCCACGCCGTCGCGCGCGTACCAGCGCCCATGCGCCAGAATAATCCGCTCCGGCGCCCAGCCGATCATCCACTCAACAGCGGCTCGCAACTGGTCCCGATTGCCGCAAAATGTCACGCGCATATCGCGTGGCATCTGACCGTCCGGGTCGGTGATCTTGGCCCCCTTGGCAAGCAATCGCATCCACCACGGCAGGTTCCGGGGCTCAAAATCCTCAAGCAAATCCGTCAGGATCAGGGTTTTCGACGCCTAGTGGGAAAACACCGCCTCGCGATGCGCCCAGCTTCTCTCAACAATCATCTGCCCGATCTGCCCCGCCCAGGGCACCTCGGCCTCGGCCCCCAGATCATGATCAAACCGCCGCACCATCCCGCGCTTGGCCGCCCGCGCCGCAACGCCGGGTGCGGCCCATGCCGTCGCCCCGACAAACGCCGCCTGCCACTCTGTGATTAAGCGTAGTGAATCCAGTTCGGCACCATCAGATGCCGCACCATCCCCAGCGCCCGCACCTGTTCGACCAAAGACCGCGTCCTCTTTATCGGCGAATGCACCCACAAATCACCCCCCGCCAGCCGCACCACAGTCGCCCGCGTCGAAAACGGCATCCCGTAAAACCGGATTGCTGGCCCGTCGATCACCCAGATATCCGGCGCCACTGGTTTCAAAACATTCAGCGGTTCATACCCAGTCACCAGATACCCCCGGCAAATCAACGCCCCGTAGGGTGTGCTTTTAGCGCACCTTTCCTACACCAATTCGCCCGCCAGTCCCCGATCAATCAGCGCCACAGTTTCGTCCACCCCGTAAAGCGCGATGAACCCGCCAAACCGCGGCCCCTGCGACGCCCCCAGCAACACCTCATACAGCGCTGTGAACCAACCCCGCATCGGATCGAACCGCTCGCGCCCAACCGTATAGACCACCGATTGCAATGCCTCATCCTCAACCGGCCCGTCATAGCCCACCAACGCCGCCCGCAACGCCTCCAGCGCCTCGCGCTCGGCCTCGCTGGGCGCCCGACATACCCGCGTCGGCTTGACGAAATCGTTGAAATATCGCACCGCAAACCCGGCCGCCGCATCCAAATCCGGATGGCTTTCAGGCGACGCGTCCGGCGCATAGCGCTGGATGAAGCCCCACAGCTGCGCCTTATCCTCGGCCCCAGACACCGACGCCAGGTTCAGCAACATCGCAAACGGCACCACCATATTGGACACCGGCACATCACCGCTGTGAACATGCCAAACCGGATTGTTCAGCCGCGCCTTCAAATCCTGCCCCGGATAGGCGCGCAGTTGCTGGTGATACTCGTCCACCGCCTTGGGGATCACATCAAAATATAACCGCTTGGCGGTCTTCGGCTTAAGATACATGAAATACGACAGGCTTTCCGGCGCCGCATAGGTCAACCATTCCTCCATGCTCAGCCCATTGCCCTTGGACTTGGAGATCTTCTGCCCCTGCTCGTCATTGAACAGCTCATAAGACAGCGCCTCGGGTGGCTGCTTGCCCAGCGCGCGGCAAATCTTGGTTGATTGCGTCACCGAATCGATCAGATCCTTGCCCGACATCTCGTAATCCACGCCCAGCGCAGCCCAGCGCATCGCCCAGTCCGGCTTCCACTGCAACTTGACATGGCCGCCGGTCACCGGCACCTCAACCAATTCGCCGTCGGGCTCACGATAGACAATCGTCCCCTTGGAAACGTTGCGCTCCAGCGTTGGCACCTGCAACACATGGCCGGTCTTCGGACTGATCGGCAGGAAACACGAATAGGTCTCGCGCCGGTCCGGGCCAAGGGTGGGCAGCATGATCTCTTGGATCTTGTCAAACCGCTCCAGCGCCACCTGCAACATCTCGTCAAACCGACCCGACTGGTAATAATCAGTGGCGCTGGCGAACTCGTACTCAAAACCGAAACTGTCGAGAAACTCGCATAAACGCGCGTTGTTATGCTGTGCAAAGCCCGCATGCGTGCCAAACGGATCACGCACCTTGGTCAGCGGCAGGTTCAGATCGGCCTTCAGCTCTTCCTGCATCGGCACATTGCCGGGAACCTTGCGAAACCCGTCCATATCGTCGGAAAAGCACAGCAGCTTGGTGGGAATATCGCTGATCTGCTCAAACGCGTGTCGCACCATCGACGTGCGCGCCACCTCGCCAAAGGTGCCGATATGTGGCAGACCTGACGGGCCGTACCCGGTCTGAAACAGCACATAACCCTTTTCCGGCGGCGCCTTGGCATAGCGTTTCACCACCCGGCGTGCCTCTTCAAAAGGCCAGGCTTTGGACGCAAGGGCAGCTTCGCGCAGGTCAGACATATCGCTCTCCGGACAGAACCGCACGGGGCCCGCGCGGCAACAAACCGCTACCTATTGTGCTGGCGGTGTCGCGTCAATATTCTGCTCTGCAACAACCGCTTTACATAAGGACCACCAAACATGCCCGAAACCGAGCCCCATGTGCTGAGCGCACAGGACTGTCTTGTGGCCCTGATGATCGCTGTCTCGGCCTCTGATGAAGATATTCGCACCGCCGAACTGGTAAAAATCCAGTCCTCGGTGAACATGCTGCCGGTGTTTGCCGAATACGATATAGACCGCATGAACCGGATGTCGCGCCTGGTGTTCGACCTGTTCGACCAAGAGGATGGCCTGGATGCGCTGTTTGGCCTGATCCGCGATAATCTGCCCGAACGGTTGTTTGAAACCGCCTATGCGCTGGCCTGCGATGTTGCCGCCGCCGATGGCACCCTGGCCGAGTCCGAGCTGCGCCTGCTCGAAGAAATCCGGTACGAGCTGAATATCGACCGCCTGCACGCCGCCGCCATCGAACGTGGCGCCCGGGCCCGGCATGTAACCTGAACCCAAAGGTCCGCCGATGCTGAAAACCTATCAAGGCGCCTGCCATTACGGTCGCATCCGGTTTTCAGTGACGGCGGATATCGACCATGTGCGGGTGTGCGATTGCTCGATCTGCCACCAGCGCGGCGCGTTGATCTTTCGGGTGGCAAACCATCAACTACGCCACCTCACCCCCCTAGCGGATGCCGCCCTTTATGAATGGGGCACCGGAACGGCCAAAGATTACTTTTGCAAAACCTGCGGCATCCTGCCGTTCCGCCGCCCGCGTCAGACAACCCCCGAAGAGATATCCAAAGGACGCCCGGCTTTCACCGGCTGGGCGGTGAATGCCCGCTGCCTTGCCGGGCTTGATACATCCACCCTGGCAATCCGCCACGTCTATGCCAGCCGATTGCCACTGCCGGAAGGCACTGCGAGAAATCCCCAACAACCTACCAAATAGTTACGGAATTGCAGACAATTTGACGGGATGTTTCACGCGCGAAACAATGGGGCAGATATGTTGACCTACCGCGTCATACCCTTGATTTGGGCCCAAATCATTAAAAACACAGGAAAAATGCCTTAACTTCCGTATAACGTACCCCAGCGCTCGATCAGTTTCTGTTGCAGCTGCTTGGACTTCTTGTTCCAGCTGCGCGCGCCCGCTGGAACCTCGCGGTCGGCCTTTTTGATCCGCCCCCGTACGGCGGTATCAGCGATGAATATCGCAAAGGCCAGCTCGGTCCCGTCCGCCGCCGTCATATACCCGCCCAACCCAGACACAAAATTCAGCGTGCCGGTCTTGGCATTCACCTTGATCGGATGGTTCTTCAACACCCGCCCCTTGGAATCGCGCATCGTAAATGGCTTTAACAGCGGGCGCAGGACGTTCTGTTTGCGCACCTGCACCAAGGCCCCCACCAGATCAGGGGCGGTCATCCGCGACGCATCGCTTAGCCCCGAATGATCCACCATCCTTGTGCCTTTCATGCCGTATTTCTGCCCGGCCCAGCGGCTCATTTCACTGGCCGACGCCCTGAGCGACGCAGGCTTACCACCCCTTGCGGCGCTGGCCGTCATGCCAACCATTTCCGCCGTCAGGTTGTTGGAAAATTTCAGCATACCCTTCAGGATCACCCGCAAAGGCGCGCTGTTATGCTGCGCCACAACCTTGCCGCCCTTACCCAGACTGCGGGTTGTCTTGGTCTTTGGCAAAACCACCCCGTTGGACCGCGCCAGGGTGCGAAACACATCACCCGCATACAGCGCCGGATTGCGCACCGGCAACCAGCGCGACCCGCCTTTGCCCAACGCCTGACTGGCCACAGTCCACTGATCCAAACCGTTCTGTTCGTCGTAAGTGTAAACCGGCACCTGCCTCTTCACGACCCGCATCTGCGCCATCTGAACCGCCGGACGATAGCGTTCGGTGCGCGCGTCCATCGTCACGGAATAACCCTGACCGGCGCGTTTCCACTCAAAATGCACCCGGTTGAAATTTAACGCGATCCCCGACACCGACGGGCTGTACCCCAGATGATCCGGCTGCTGCGCGTCGATCGAACGCACATAAGGTAACGCCCCATCATCCACCATGAACGCCCCACGCACCTCGCGAATACCGGCCGCCTTCAGCTTACCCGCCATCACAGCCAACACATCCGTCGACAAGGTGGGATCGCCACCGCCCATCAAGATCAGATCGCCCTTCAAAACACCGTTGGTCACCGGCCCCGCCGCGACAAGCTGCGTCTTGAAACGGTACTCTGCCCCCAGCACGTCCAGCGCATAAAGCGAGGTCAGCGCCTTGGCGACGCTGGCCGGTGGCAGACCTTGGCTGCCATTCACCGATTCCAATTGCAGGCCGGATTTCACATCCGCCACCGCACACACCACCGTGCCGCGCACACCCGACCGGGCAATAACCGCCTCAATCCCGCCGCCCGCACGCGTCTTGAACCCTGCCGCGCGCACCCGTGGTCGCAGCGACGTCGTCGGCGCATCACTCAGCGCAGGCCCACCCAAGGTCATCGCCCCAAGGCCGCCCAGAATAAACCGGCGTGTCAGTTGTTTCGTCATGGCCCTATAAAACCGCAGCTTTCACCGGCAAACAAGCCGTCCCAAGGGGGAAAATCCCCAAGATTGCATCGGTGCGCCCCTCAGGACACGCCGCCCCCCTCATCCCCCGGGTTTCGGCCACCGTCCAGCCCCCCCGTCCAGCCCCCCCGATCGCGGATCGCGGTCGAGCTGTGATCGACCATCGGCACATTCACAAAACACCACGCAGGCGCTGCCGCCCACGCCAACAAATGGCTGGCCTGCCCGCCGATCCTGTAGCGGCTGAAAATGCGCGCCGCCACCGACGTGCGTGCCGAAATCCGGTCGCCCGGACGCGCCAAAACCCCCACGGGCACCGATGTCATGATCGACCGCCAGTTATGCCAGCGGTGAAATTGCGCCAGATTATCCGCCCCCATCAGCCAGACAAATCGCACCCCGGGGTAAAGCCTGCGCATCGCCACCAGCGTGTCCGCCGTGGCCCGCGTGCCCAAACGCGCCTCGATATCCGTGATCCTGACCTTGGGGTGTTGCATGATCGCCCGCGCCGCCGCCATCCGCTGCGGCATCGGCGCCGGGCCATTGGCCTTTAACAGGTTCCCCGGGCTGACCAGCCACCACACCCGATCCAGCCCGAACCGGCGCAACGCCTCTTGGGTGATATGCACATGCCCCGCATGCGCCGGGTCAAACGACCCGCCCAACAGACCAATCGCCTGCCCCGTCCGTGCATACGGAAATCCCTGCACCTGCCGCCCCTTACCTGTTGCGCACCCGGGCGGTTGTCGCCGTGTGCGCGACAACTGTCAACGCGCCTGGATCGCATACGCCGCCCTAGGCCTTGGGTAAGTACACCTGCCGCAAGAACACTTGTCATCTATTTCTTCATACGTGTGAAATGCACATAATCGGAGGGCGGCATGACGTCAACAAAAGTGCATAATACACATATGAGTGCGATGATGCGCGATCTGCACGGCGCATTGATCGAGATTGTCAGCGCGATGAACCGCCCGCAACAGGACGAAAATCTGGTGCACGAGGCAGGGGTTTCACTGGATCGAGCGCTGTTTCGGCTTCTGCTTGGTGTTGAACGGTTGGGGCCGATCGGTGTCGTCGAACTGGCAGACTGGGTGGGGCGGGACCACACGACGGTCAGCCGTCAGATTGCAAAGCTCGACAGTCTTGGGCTGATTACGCGGCGGGCCAACCCTGCCGATCGCAGAGTCCGCGAGGCCCTTATCACCAAAGAGGGGAAGGCCATGACGGACAAAATCGACACCGCGCGCGAACAGATGAGCAGGGAAATATTTGAACCCTGGGAGGAACAAGATGTTGCCGACCTCGTCCGCCTTATGGGCCGCTTTGCAGAAGCCTTCAGGGGGCATCGCCAAGTTGACGACCTATCGTCATGATCATAGATTCTCGCCACGACAAAACGCAAGAATTTCCCTGGCTTTAAGGGCCGTCGGTTAATCCATCTCGTTTGGGAAAACTCGAGATAGCGCCAAAAACTTGGCGGTATCGGTTCGGTAGATATGACGCAATGGCGGCATTACTATACTACCGACATTCCCCAAGTGGCATGCCACTTGATGCCAAGATCAGCTGATTTCGCTTACTGATCAAGCGTTTTTGGCCCTGGGCGGCGCTTGCATGGGTCAGAACGCTCGAATGCAGGCAGG
>JBLINN010000243.1:0-6651 GCA_047639325.1 Paracoccaceae bacterium
TCCCAGCTCATCCAGTATCACGAGATCCGTCTTGACCAGTGCCTCAGCGATTTTCCCGGCTTTGCCTAGGACCTTCTCCTGCTCCAGCGCGTTGACCAGAACGCCCCTACAACCTTATCACGTTTGACGGCTACATCTTAAAGCCAATGGGGCGGGCGTAGCACAACAGCCATGAGTGACATTTGATCTCTAACTTACTGCAACATATTCCAAGTGGCACCCAATCGGCACCCAAGCGACTAATTCACATCAGCTTCTCTAAGTGAGAAGGCCAATTACTCTTTATATTACAGAGAGTTAAATGGTGCCCAGGGGCGGAATCGAACCACCGACACGAGGATTTTCAATCCACTGCTCTACCCCTGAGCTACCCGGGCACGGAAAAGGCAGAGGCCTTTGGGTGGGCGCGTTCTAGACTTTGCGGGGGCAGGTGTCCAGAGGCTTTTTTGCAACCCAAACGTCAATGCGGACCAGAGACTGGATTATCACCAGTTTCTGAATGGTTTTCAATATCTTCCGCCTCGTCCATTGGTACCCGGTACTGACCGTTCAGCCAGTTTGCCAGATCCAGATCTGCGCAGCGGCCAGAGCAGAATGGGCGGTATTTGGCATCACTCCCGCGACCACAGACAGGGCAGGTCATTGAAGAACCTCGTGCAGTGGCAGGCGGCTGCGTTTGCGTTGCAACTCAAAATGTCCCAGCGGGGTCCAGCCAACCAGAGCGGTATCCTCGCTATCGGCGCGAAAGGCAGCGCGCAGGGTGGTTTCAAAGGCGCGGCGGTCTTTTTTGGGCATCGGGGCCAGATCCAGGACGATCTGACCGCCCAGCCCGCGCACGCGCAGCGCCCGTGGCAGGGTGCGCGCGCAGGCCATGTTGGCCTTGACCCCTGCGGCCAGCGACGCGTCGTTGCCGGTGTTCACATCCACGGCCACCAGGGCGCGGGTGGGCTCGATGTAAAGGCACCCGCCACCAGCCAGTGGTTCGGCGTCACCAAGGGCCACCTGAAGCGCGTCAAGGGCACCGTGAGTGTCGAACCCGCCGGGGTCTGTCACCACCTCTGCCGGGTCCGTCCATTCGCGCCAGGCCAGCACATGGGGATCGTCGCCCTCGATCAGCAGTTCCGGGGTGGTTCCGGTATCCTGGGCCACTTGGTCGGCCACGGCGCGCATGGCGGCGATGTCTTCGGCGATGGCCTCTGCATCCGCATCGGCGCAAGAAGATCGCAAGATCAGGCCAAAGGAACTGTCACCCATTTCGTCATGCGCAATTTCCAGCAAACGGTCGCGCTCTTCCTCGTCGCGGATCGAACGCGAGATGTTCAGGCCCGGGGCCGAAGGCGTGATGATGGCAAAGCGGCTTTTGAACAACAGCTTTGCGGTGACCGGGATCGCCTTGCCCGGTTCGGCATACCCCGTGACCTGCACCAACAGCATCGTGCCAGGGGCCAGGCCTTTGACCTGGCGCAGGAACGCTGATCCGTCGGGGGTGGTCAGGAACATACCTCCCTGCCCTTTTACCGGTCGGTCGGCGCGGGCGCGATAGATGGTGCCGGGTGAAGGCGCGTCGCCCTCGACCAGGAAATCCTCTAGCTTGCCATCGACCATCAGGGCCGCAGCGGCGCGGTCGTTGATCTGGTCCAGAATGATAGTACGGCCCTTCATGATGCCCCCTGATACAGCGGATAGCCTGCTGCCTGCAACAGCCCGGCGGTTTCGGCCAGTGGCAGGCCGACGATACCGGTGAAAGATCCGGAAATCCACGGGATGAACGCCCCAGCCGGGCCCTGAATGGCATAGCCTCCGGCCTTGCCTCGCCAATCATCCGTCGCCAGATAGGTCGCCAGTTCGCTGTCAGACAGTCGTTTCATTTGCACCACGCTCACCACATCCTTTTCCCAAACCCGGTCGCCCCGGCGCACCGCCACGGCTGTCACCACCCGGTGACGCCGCCCGGACAGGGCGCGCAGGAATTTAGCGGCTTGATCCGCATCCGCAGGTTTGCCCAGAATACGGCGCCCCATGGCCACCGTGGTATCGGCGCACAATACGATGTCATCGGCATCCGCCTGCACCGCCTGCACTTTTTCCCGCGCGATGCGGGTGCAATACGGGCGCGGCAGTTCGGCCTTTTGAGGGGATTCATCAATATCGGGCGGGCGCACCGCATCTGGCACAACGCCAAGCTGCGCCAGCAGGTCCAGCCGTCGCGGGCTGCCCGATCCGAGGATAAACGCCATGTGTTTGGCGTTACTTAAAGCGGTAGTTGATCCGACCCTTGGTCAGATCATAGGGGGTCATCTCGACCTGCACCTTGTCGCCAGCCAGAACACGGATGCGGTTTTTGCGCATCTTGCCTGCCGTATGTGCGATGATTTCATGGCCGTTTTCCAGCTCGACCCGAAACGTCGCATTAGGCAGGAGTTCCTTCACGACACCGGGAAATTCGAGCGTATCTTCCTTGGCCATGTTTTCTCCATCTTGGTTTAACCCGTCAAGCTGCGGGTCGTGCGCCTAATTGATGCCTTTCCCCCCGCATTTCAAGGGCGCAATCCCCAAAGGCGACGATTTTTTACCGATTTAACCCGTGGTTCCGGCTGGGATTGGGGCCCCCTTTGCCTTAGGGGGCGCATCCCGCACCATCTGAAGATTGGATGCCTATCCGACGCCATGTCAGCGAATCGGGGTAAACCCGGCATGCTTTGGCCCAAGTCGTGCAGCCTGACCGGAATACCGGGGCTTATTGCTTTTGCAGCAAAGACCCAAAGAAACTGATACCGCGTTCCAGGTTTTCCACGGACAGGCGTTCGTCAATGCCGTGGAAACGTTCCAGATCATCACCGGTAATCTTGAAAGGGTTGATCCGGTAGGCAGCGTCAGCGGCCTTGGCATAATGACGGGCATCAGTAGCGGCGATGGTCAGGCCGGGCACGGTGGCCAGCGCGCCAAATGCAGCGCGAATCGACGTTTCTATGTCCCGATACCCTTGGGTGTCCGCGCCGGAAACAGGCGAGGCCGGGCTGAGCGCGTCACGATCCACAATAACTTCAACCTGATCATCATCCACCACGGTTTTGACATGCGCCACGATGTCCTCAACCGAGTCACGCGGGTGAATACGGAAATTGACGGTGGCGGTTGCCCGTGCCGCCAGCACGTTGTCTTTGTTTGACCCCGATAACATGGTGGGTGCCGTGGTTGTGCGCAGCATGGCATCGGTTGACGGCGCGCCAGACAGCACGCTTTCCAGCAGCGAGTTGAACAGCCAGCGATTGGCAAACAAAGCGCGCTTTTCGATCGAGAAATGACGGCCCAGCGCGTCAAAGAAGTCTTCGGACAGGCCCGTCAACCCGCCGGGCACTGGGGTGTCCTGCAACCGGCTAACGGCGCGGGCGATCCGCCCCACCGCCGTCATCCGCGGCGGCATCGATGAATGCCCGCCCGGTGACGTAGCCACCAATGTCAGCGTCATGTATCCCTTTTCGGACAGGTTGATGCTGGCCACCGGCACGTCCAGACCGGGAATAATCTTGTCCAGCACAAACGACCCCTCATCCAGCGCCCAGGCCAGTTGCACCCCGTTTTCGATCAGGTATTGCGACACGGCCCTTGCCCCGTCGCCGCCAATTTCCTCGTCGCCACCAAAGCTGAAATAGATGGTGCGTTTGGGGGTGAACCCGCTGGTGATCAGATGTTCAGCAGCGGCCATAATCGCAATCAATGCGCCTTTATTGTCCAACGTGCCGCGCCCCCAGACAAACCCGTCTACCACCTCGCCCGCGAAAGGCGGATAATCCCAGTGTTGCAGCGATCCGGGCGCAATCGGCACCACGTCGTAATGCGCGGCCAGCAGCACCGGTTGCAGGCTATCGTCACTGCCCGTCCATTTATACAGCGGCGTGTTGGGGGCCAGCACCACGCGGTCCAGTTTGCTATGCACCGCCGGATAGGTCTGTTCGAGAAAGGCAAGGAAGGCCGGGAAATCAGGCCGGGTCAGGTCATCGGACACTGTTTCGAACTGAACCGCGCGCGACAGATCTTTGACCGCCGCCGCAACATCGACGCCCAGATCAAACGGTTCGGCGGCCTCAACCGTGTCGGGCGTATAGCGAAAGGTGTTGACGGCGACGATGGCGACAATCACCAGGATCAAAAGTCTAATACCGCCAAAAATACGCTTTACCATGTGTTTTCCACTTGTCTGTCTGTGCCGCTTCAATGTCGGTGACCGGGTGCTTTTACCGACATGATGCAACAAGACCTGCCACGAGTCTTTGATAACCTTGCGTTAAAAATGGCGCGGCAGTTGCGGCGACTAAGGGCTGCGCCGAAATACTATACCTCCGGTCGCAATCGGCACGTATGTAGTTTGGAAGGGAAGCAGGGGTGTTGAGTGCGTGCCGGTTCCAGAAACAATAATGCCTAAGAAGATCAGGCGCGCTGCCATGGCGCGCAAATGGTCCGGGCAGGTCGTGATACCGCTGTTGCTGTTGCTGGCGCTGGTCTTGTGCAAACCGGCAGCTGCGCAATCCACCCCAACTGATTTACGCGGCGACGGGGCCTTCGATACCGTGTCCATCGCGGGGTTTCTGATCCCGATCAACGATATCGACCGGCTGGACAGTGCCGGAATCCTTGGGTTCAACCCCGCGACCAACCGGTTCGCCTTTACCGATCAGATCACGTCTGAGCGGCGATTAAAAACAGTCCTGCGCGCGGTTGACCTGGAAGACGCCAGGGCCATCCGTGACCTTTACCGCGCCGCAAAAGTACCGCTGCCCAATGGGGTGGCGCATTCGCTGACGGTGCCGTCGGGCTTTGGGCCTGCGATTTTCAGCAATCAGCGCGGCGGGGTGGCGTTAGGGGTTGGGATTGGCGGGGTGTCCCGGGTTCCATATACCAATGACGCGGATGGCGGCGTGGCCTTTGGCCTGTCCTTTGGCAATTCGTTTGAGACCGTCGGCGGCACTGTCGGCATGTCGCTGAACGACTTGTCTGATGTGGCAAATACCGACAGGATGTCGTTTGGGATAGAGTTCAGCCGCTATATTGCCGACGGGCTGTCGATTTCGGTGGGCGGCGAGAACCTGTTTGTGGTCAATACCGACGGCGAAGAAAGTTACTATGTCACCGGCAGCTGGGCCTTTGATGCCGATAGCGGGTTTCTACCGTTTGATGGTGTGGCCACAATTGGGCTTGGGTCAGGCCGGTTCGCCAACAAGACACCCCGCGACATTGCCGAGGGCAAAGGCCGGCACGGAACCGTCATTTTTGGCGCGCTCGCTTGGGAAATCAGCAAGCATGTAAACCTGATTGCCGACTGGAACGGCCGCAATCTAAATGCGGGTGGCGCATTTCGGATACCAAAGACCGGAGTTTCTGTTAAACTGGGGGTGCGTGACCTGACCAACAACACCGGGGATGGCGCGCGATTGACAGGATCTATTGGGTTTACAATCGCCCGGTTCTGACCATCGAAATCAACGCGTTTTAGGGCCTTATAGATATGAAAAAGCTGTTTTTGACCTCTGGCCTCGTTCTGATGATGGCCCTGCCTGCGGTTGCGCAGAACCGCGATTCAGATGGCGACGTGATTTCGGTGATTGATTACACGTCGGTTCCTATCTTCGATGGCAAGCCCGTCTATTACACCCTCGGCACCGACCCAAAAACCCTGTACCAATTCGACACCAGCACCGTGGTCGACGCGGGTGTCGTGCTGCCGGAACAGGTTTCGATCAGCGGTACAACCTACCAAGTCGAAAGAACTGGCAACGATATCTTTCTGCTGCCCGACGGCGGTAGCCAGCGCATCCGCGCCAATCTGGTGCAGGTGTCGGGCAAACGTGTGAACCCGACATCCTTTGCGCTGGACTAACAAGCGGTTACGACGCGTTGGTCGGCACGCCCCAGCGGTTGGTCAGACGGGTGATGATCTGGTCGCGGGTCTGGCGGTAACTGTCCAGCTTGGCCGCGCGGGTCTCGCCCAGACCGGACGGGTCAAGAATGGGCCAGTATTCCACCTCTAGATGGAAAAACCGTGTCAGTTCCAACGCCCGGCGCTGGCTGGCGGGCGACAGGGAAACGACCAGATCGAACGACGACAGATCGTCGCCCCATTGTTCCATATCGTCAAATGACCGCGACCGATGGCGCGACAGCTCAACCTCGATTTCCTTGCAGACCGCGATGGAAAAGCCGTCAATCTCCATGTCGTCGCGCACCCCGACCGATTGCACGTAGGTGCCCGCGCCATAGAACTTTTTCATGATGCCTTCAGCCATCGGAGAGCGGATGGCGTTGTGGTCACAACAAAACAGGACCGACTGGGGCAGCGGCGTCACGCGTCAGCCCCCGAAATGCAGAACGCAGATCAGCGTGAACAGGCGCCGGGCGGTATCGGTGTCGATATCCACCTTGCCTGCCAGCCGCTCCTGCAACACCCGGCTGCCTTCGTTGTGAATGCCACGCCGGGCCATGTCGATGGTTTCGATCTGGCTGGGCGGCAGGGTTTTGACCGCATCAAAGTAGGATTCGCAGATCTGGAAATAGTCTTTTACCACCTGGCGAAACGGCCCAAGCGACAGGTGAAACTCTGCCGCCTTAACCTTTGCGGCGGTCTCCACATCAAACACCAGCCGTTTGTCGCGGATC
>JBLINN010000244.1:0-6551 GCA_047639325.1 Paracoccaceae bacterium
CACCCAACCCGAAATATTTGCCTTTACCCCGGCCACTCTGGCCTGGGCACAGGGGCAGATCAGCAAATACCCTGAGGGCCGTCAAGCCAGCGCCATTATCCCGCTATTGTGGCGCGCGCAGGAACAGGAAGGCTGGTTGAGCCAGCCCGCGCTGGAAGCTGTCGCGGACATGCTGGATATGGCCTATATCCGGGCGCTGGAAGTGGCGTCTTTCTACTTTATGTTTCAGCTGCAACCAGTTGGATCACTTGCACATATTCAGGTTTGCGGCACCACGTCCTGCATGATTTGCGGCGCCGAGGATTTGATAGGTGTTTGCCGCGAAAAAATCGCTGACAAGCCGCATCAGTTGTCGACGGATGGCCGGTTTAGCTGGGAAGAGGTGGAGTGCCTGGGGTCGTGTGCGAACGCGCCGGTGGCGCAGATCGGCAAAGATTATTACGAGGATCTGACCACCGCGCGACTGGCTGAGATTCTGGACGAGATTGCAGCAGGCAAGATACCCACACCTGGTCCGCAGAACGGGCGTTACGCTGCCGAACCGCTGAACGGGCTGACCAGCCTGACAGAATACGACAGCGGGCGGACGCAGTATAATGCGTCGGTGCAGTTGGCGGTGGATATTGGCGACACGATCAAGCGGATTGATGGCACCGAGGTGCCGTTGCTGACGCCGTGGAACAAAGCGGCGGCGACGAATTCGGTTGAACCGGCCCAGAAATCAACCCCGAAACCTGTGGCAAAAACGGCCCCGAAACCGGCTGCAAAACCTGTGGCCAAAACAACAGATTCGGCGGCAGGGGCGACAGAATCGGCGGGGGACAAGCCCGAGATTTTGGACGCGCCGCGCGACGGCGGGGCGGATGATTTGAAGCTGATCAAAGGCGTTGGGCCAAAGCTGGAAGGTGTGTTGAACGGCATCGGCATTTACCACTTTGATCAGGTGGCGGCGTGGACGGGCGATCATGTGGCCTGGGCGGATCAGAACCTTGTGGGGTTCAAAGGCCGGGTTAGCCGCGACGCTTGGGTGGATCAGGCCAAAAAGCTGGCCGCCGGAGAAGAGACAGATTTTGCCAAACGGGCAAAGAAAGACGGAATTTACGACTAAACCGGCGGTTAACGGCGGGTAAAGAAGACGACTAAGGGACAAGATGAGCGCAGATCTCGATCAGATGATCGCCCGCAAGGGCCGCCATGTGGCGCTGGTGATAACCGGTGCGATGGTGATCTGGCTGGGCGCACAATGGCTGGCCCCAGCGATGGGGTTGGCGGGGCGGTATGCGCTGTTATTCGATCTGGCGGCACTGGCCGCGCTGACCTATGCGATGGTCAATATTTTTCAAATCTGGCGCTTGCGCCGGAACAGCCAAGGGTAGCTACGGATGCTGAAGGACCAGGACCGGATCTTTACCAACCTTTATGGGATGCATGACCGCACGCTGAAAGGCGCGCAGGCGCGGGGCCATTGGGATGGCACGGCGGGCATCATCGAAAAAGGGCGCGACTGGATCATTCAGGCGATGAAAGACAGCGGGTTGCGCGGGCGCGGCGGGGCGGGCTTTCCGACTGGTTTGAAATGGTCGTTCATGCCCAAGGAAAGCGACGGGCGTCCGGCCTATCTGGTGATTAACGCCGATGAATCCGAACCGGCCACCTGTAAAGACCGCGAGATCATGCGCCATGATCCGCATACGTTGATCGAGGGCGCACTGATCGCGTCTTTTGCGATGAATGCGCATGCGTCCTACATCTATATTCGCGGCGAGTATGTGCGCGAGCGCGAGGCGTTGCAGGCCGCGATTGACGAGGCTTACGATTCCGGGATGTTGGGCAAGAATGCCGCCGGGTCCGGCTGGGATTTCGACCTTTATCTGCATCACGGCGCTGGCGCCTATATCTGCGGCGAAGAAACCGCGTTGCTGGAAAGCCTTGAAGGCAAAAAGGGCATGCCACGGATGAAGCCGCCGTTTCCGGCGGGCGCGGGTCTGTATGGGTGTCCGACCACGGTGAACAACGTGGAATCGATTGCCGTAGTGCCGACCATTCTGCGGCGTGGTCCGGAATGGTTTTCGTCCTTTGGGCGGCCCAATAATGTGGGCACCAAGCTGTTTGCGATCACCGGCCACGTGAACACGCCCTGTGTGTTCGAGGAATCGATGAGCATGCCAGTGCGCGAACTGATTGATGTGCATGGCGGCGGGGTGCGGGGCGGTTGGGATAACCTTAAGGCGCTGATCCCGGGCGGTGCGTCCTGCCCGGTGTTGCCAAAGGACGCACTGGACGGTGCGATCATGGATTTCGACTGGATGCGCGAAAATAAATCGTCCTTTGGCACTGGCTGCATGATCGTGATGGATCAGAATACCGATGTGATCAAAGCGATCTGGCGGCTGGCCAAGTTCTTTAAGCATGAAAGCTGTGGCCAGTGCACGCCGTGCCGCGAAGGCACCGGTTGGATGATGCGGGTGATGGACCGTTTGGTGACAGGCGACGCCGAAGTGGAAGAGATTGATATGTTGCTGGACGTGACCAAGCAGGTCGAAGGCCATACGATTTGCGCATTGGGCGATGCCGCTGCCTGGCCGATCCAAGGGCTGATCCGGCATTTCCGGGGCGAGATCGAAGACCGGATCAAATACAAGAAATCCGGGCGCGTTAGCGCCGTGGCTGCGGAATAAGGGCATGAACTGGCTGGGCGCATATTACCACGCTTGTGCGCGTTGCGCGATTAATGCCGGGGCGGTTACAGGCATGGAAAGGATCGAATTATGAGGCGTTTTCGTTTTCCCGAAGATGGCGATGTTGCTGGCGACATCCGCGAGAAATACGATTTTGACGGCGAGCTTTTGGATATCTTTACTGGTAACGAGGATATCGTGGTGCATAAATGGCATCACTATATTCCGATCTATGACCGCTATTTTTCGCGGTTTCGCGGCACCAAGGTGCGGTTCCTGGAAATCGGGATCAACAAGGGTGGCTCGTTGCAGATGTGGCGCAACTACTTTGGTCCGGACGCGGTTATCTATGGCATCGACATCAACGAGGAATGCGCCCAGTTCAACGGGAAATCCGCACAGGTGCGCATCGGCAGCCAGGCTGACCCCGAGTTTCTGAACAAGGTGATTGACGAAATGGGCGGGGTTGATGTGGTGCTGGACGATGGCAGCCACCGGATGAAACACGTGCGCGCCTCGTTCGAAATGATCTTTCCCCGGGTTGAGCCGCATGGTGTTTATATGGTCGAAGACCTGCACACTGCCTATTTGGAAAAATTCGGCGGCGGCTATGCCACCAAGTCCAATTTCTTCTTCTTTTTGCGCCAGATAGTGGATGACATGCATCGCTGGTATCACAAAAAGGGCAAGCGGCATCCGGGCTTGGGGGATCAGGTCTCTGGCATGCATATTCACGATTCCATTGCGGTGATCGAAAAACACCCGACGCATCGCCCTGTTCACAGCCGGGTTGGCCGGTAATGCGCAACGGGCGCACATACGGGCGGCGGGCTGGTCTGGCGTTTGCGGGGGTCGCGGTGATCGCGATTGCGGCGGGCTGTAACAAGCGCGAAGACAAGCTGTTTCCGTTTGATGGGCATTACTACAAGGTCAAGTCGTCGACCGTCGACAAAAAGGCGACGCTGGCTGATTTCAACGTGACCATCTGGCAAGTGTCGCAATCGCTGGATGGCGCGCGCGAGGCAGGTGGCTATGAGGGCATCCGTTATTGCATCAAGAATTTCGGGAGCTCGACGATCAACTGGACGGTTGGCCCCGAGACCGAACCGCAGAACTTGCGGATCGTTGATGACACGTTAACCTTTGCCGGACGGTGTAATCCGTGAGCATAAGTTTGCCATATCCCGGCGATTTTGGCGCGATGTTATTGCATAACACGCGCCATGGCGTGCGTTCTGTCCTCTCTGAAACAGAGGGTAGAGCCATGAAACTATTGAAAACCATCCTGCTGACCACAAGTCTGGTCGGCGTTTTGCCACAGATCGCTGCGGCCCGGCCATCGCTGCGGGATGTTCCGGAAATCGAGAATATCATCTTTGCCGCCGCTCTGGCGCATGAGATCAGCGGCAAGTGTCCCAGCATCAAGGCCAAGCGCATGAAGGCGCTGGGGATGGCGTGGAAATTGCGGTCGCACGCCAATGACCTTGGCTATAGTGACGGGGAAATCCGTGCCTATGTGGAATCGGACACCGAAAAGGCCCGGATGCGCGCCAAGGGCGAGACGTATCTGAAGGCCAACGGCGTCGATTACAATAATCCTGAATCCTTCTGCGTGTATGGACGCGCGGAAATTGCTAAATCCAGCGCGGTCGGCGCGCTTTTGAGGGCGAAATAGATCATGTCTGACCTGAAGAAGATCAACATTGACGGGACAGAAGTCGAAGTGGACGGGGCGATGACCCTGATCCAGGCCTGTGAGATTGCGGGCGTGGAAATTCCACGGTTCTGTTATCACGAGCGTCTGTCGATTGCTGGCAATTGCCGGATGTGTCTGGTCGAAGTTGTGGGCGGGCCGCCGAAACCCGCCGCGTCCTGCGCGATGCAGGTCAAGGATTTGCGCCCCGGTCCCGAAGGTCAGGCACCGGTCGTCAAGACCAACTCGCCCATGGTCAAGAAGGCCCGCGAGGGCGTGATGGAATTTCTGCTGATCAACCACCCGCTGGATTGCCCGATCTGCGATCAGGGCGGCGAGTGTGATTTGCAGGATCAGGCGATGGCCTATGGCATTTCCGGCACGCGGTTCAATGAGGCGAAGCGTGCGGTGGATGATCTGGACCTGGGGCCGCTTGTGGGCACGGCGATGACGCGCTGTATTTCCTGCACGCGCTGTGTGCGGTTCACCTCTGAGGTGGCCGGGATCACCCAGATGGGCCAGATCGGACGCGGTGAAGATTCCGAGATCACGTCTTATCTGAACGAGACGCTGAATTCGAACCTGCAGGGCAACATCATTGATCTCTGCCCGGTGGGCGCGCTGACCAGCAAGCCATATGCCTTTACCGCGCGGCCTTGGGAACTGACCAAGACCGAAAGCATCGATGTGATGGATGCGTTGGGGGCCAATATTCGGGTGGATACCAAGGGGCGCGAAGTGATGCGCCTGTTGCCGCGCAACCATGATGGCGTGAACGAGGAATGGATTTCCGACAAGACCCGGTTTGTCTGGGACGGCTTGCGTCGTCAGCGGCTGGACCAGCCATTTGTGCGCGTAGACGGCAAATTGCGGCCCGCCACCTGGCCCGAGGCTTTGGGCGCGGCAGCGGCGGCGATGAAGGGTAAGAAACTTGCTGGGATCGTTGGCGATCTGGCCCCGGTCGAGGCGGCGTTTGCCCTCAAGAAGTTGATCGAAGGTCAGGACGGGATTGTTGAATGCCGCACCGACAATGCGCGTCTGCCTGCGGGCAATCGCGGCGGCTATGCCGGCACGGCGTGCATCGAAGATATCGACACTGCGCAGCGCATTTTGATGATCGGGACGGACCCGCGCACCGAATCCCCCGTGCTGAACGCGCGTATCCGCAAGGCCTGGACCAAAGGGGCCGAAGTGGCCTTGGTTGGTCCGGCGGTCGATCTGACGTATGAATATGCGCATATGGGTGATGATCGCGCCGCGCTGCAGCAGGTTGTCGAAATGGGCGGGTCGGATGAGATTCGCGATATGGCCTCGCTGGTGATTGTCGGGCAGGGCGCCTTGCAAGAGGCTGACGGCGCTGCCGTTCTGGCCGCCGTGCAAGCGATTGCCGAGGCCACGGCCAGCGGCTTGCTGATCCTGCACACTGCTGCGTCGCGCGTCGGTGCGATGGATGTCGGTGCCACCTGCGAAGGCGGGATGGACGCTGTAAGTGCAGCCGAGGTGATCTATAACCTTGGCGCGGATGAGGTGGATATCGCGGATGGTGCCTTTGTGATCTATCAAGGCAGCCATGGCGATCGCGGCGCCCATCGCGCCGATGTGATCCTGCCGGGTGCGGCCTATACCGAAGAGTCGGGGTTGTTCGTGAACACCGAAGGGCGTCCGCAACTGGCACAACGCGCCGGGTTTGCCCCGGGCGAGGCCAAAGAAAACTGGGCCATCCTGCGCGCGCTGAGCGCTGAACTGGGCGCAGCCCTGCCGTTTGATTCGCTGGCGCAATTGCGCCAAGCGCTGGTAACCGAAGTGCCGCATCTGGCGCAGATCGACGTTGTGCAGAAAAATGAGATGGCGACGCTGGAACCCGGGCCACTGGGCAAGGCCACATTCCGCGCCGCGATCAGCGATTTCTATCTGTCCAACCCGATTGCCCGGGCCTCGGAGTTGATGGCGGAACTGTCGGCCAATGCACGGGCGCGCGACGGCCAGAAAATGGCTGCCGAATGATCCGAGCGGTGATCATATCACCCCTGATGCTGGCGGCGTGTAATGCGCAGGATTCCAGCGCGGTGACGCAGTTCAAACCCGATTATCGCGGGGTCGAAACCTCGTTGCTTGAGGGTGATCTGGTGCAGTTTGACGTGACCATGACAGGCGCGCGCGACAGTTCGGATCTGGACGCT
>JBLINN010000245.1:0-6551 GCA_047639325.1 Paracoccaceae bacterium
TTTCGTCTGAAATCAGCAGCAGATCATGGCGTTTGCAGAAATCGACAACGCCCTGCAATTCTGCCCGGGTCCAGACACGGCCACCGGGGTTATGCGGTGAACACAGGATTACCGCAGTTTCCGATCCGTTCATCATCGCGTCGTAGGCCGCGAAATCCATTTCATAGCGGTTGTCATTGTTGACCAACTGGCATTCGACAACCTCGCGGCCCGCGGCGCGGATGGCCTTGGCAAAGGCATGATAGACCGGCGTGAACAGAACCACGCCATCGCCCGGCGCGGTGAAGGTATCAAGGCACATCGCCACACCATTGACCAAACCGGTGGTGGTGAAAATCCATGACGGGTCAATCTCCCACCCGTGGCGGGTTTTCATCCACCATTGAATGGCTGCGGTGTATTCGGCGTCGTTACTGGCATAGGCCAGAAAGCCGTGATCGGTGATCTGCTGCATCCGCTCCAGCACCACTGGGGGCGGGCGGAAATCCAAGTCGGCCACCCACATCGGTAGGCCGCCATCGCTAGGCACGCCATAGATGGGCTCCATCTTGTCCCATTTTGTGCTGAATGTGTTGCGGCGGTCGATCAGGTCGTCGAAATTCATGTCACTCTCCGTGTGTTCGCGCGGCACGCTAGCCGGATTTGCGTCGGGTGCAAGGGGGGCGTTGCAGCGCAGCGATCAATCGCCTAAATGCTTGCGTATGAAACGCTCCATTCTCATCCATCCCGATCCGCGCCTGAAAAAGCTGTGCGCGCCGGTGTCCGATCTGTCGGACGACCTGCGCAATCTGGCTGATGACATGTTGGAAACCATGTATGATGCGCCCGGCATCGGCCTGGCCGCGCCGCAAGTTGGGGTGCTGGACCGGCTGATTGTGCTGGACTGCGTCAAGGAAGAAGGCGCGGCACTAAGCCCTATGGTGATGTTCAACCCCGAGGTTGTGGCCTCGTCGGAGGAAACCAACGTCTATGACGAAGGCTGTCTGTCGATCCCCGAGCAATATGGCGAAGTGACCCGTCCGGCCGAGGTTGAAGTGGCGTGGATCGACCGCGATGGTAATCTGCAGAAACAGGGGTTTGACGGGCTGTGGGCGACCTGTGTGCAGCACGAGATTGACCATCTGAACGGCAAGCTTTTCATTGATTATCTGCGCCCGCTGAAGCGTCAGATGATCACCCGCAAGATGCAAAAGCTGAAACGCGAAATGGCGCGCGGCTAGGATGGCGGTGTTGCCGATTCTGTTGTGGCCTGACGCACGGTTAAGTGTGGTGTGCGATCCGGTTGCGGCGGGTGCCGATTTGTCTGGGCTGATCGCCGATATGTTCGACACGATGTATGCCGCCCCGGGGCGCGGGCTGGCCGCGCCGCAGGTGGGGGTGATGCAGCGGGTGTTTGTGATGGATTGTACGTGGAAAGAGGGCGCACGCAGCCCGATGGCGTTTATCAATCCGGTGGTTGTGGCGCGGGCCGAACAGATGGCCTGCGCGGATGAGGGCTGTTTGTCGATCCCGGGCGTTTTGGTGCCGGTCACGCGTCCGGTTTGGGTGGAACTGGCGTGGACGACAGCTGAAGGTGATGCCGAGCAGCGGCGGTTTGACGGGTTTTCGGCCCTGTGTGTGCAGCATGAATTTGATCACCTGAACGGCGTCGTCAGTCTCCGGCACCTTGGGAAAGCGGCGCGTTTGGTTGCCGAGGCGCAGTACGGCGAGGTGGGGTCATGACCGTTCGTGTCTGCATCCCTTGGCCCGACAAAAGACTGCGCACCCGCGCGGATGAGGTCGAAGAGATCACCGACGAGACCCGCGCGATTTGGGACGACATGATCGACACGATGGAGGCGATGCCCGGCGTTGGGTTGGCGGCACCACAGATCGGGGTGATGCTGCGGCTGGCGGTGGTTGATGGATCGACCGAGCGCGGACGTGTCGTGCGACTGGCCAACCCCGAGGTGTTGCATGCATCCATCGAGCTGCGCCCGCATGACGAGGCCAGCCCCAACCTGCCGGGCATGTCGGCCAGCATCAAACGGCCTCGTGCGGTGACGGTGCGGTATCTGGATGAAACCGGTTCGATATCAGAGCGCGATTTTGTTGGGCTGGAGGCGACCAGTGTGCAGCATCAGATCGACCATCTGAACGGGCGGATGTATTTCGACAATCTGAGCAAGGTCAAACGGGACATGCTGCTGCGGCGCGCCCGCAAGCTGGGACCAGGGACGGTGCGCTAAAAGCACACCCTACGGGCGAAAGGGTCAGACGATGCGATTGGTTTTTATGGGCACGCCGGAGTTCTCTGTTCCGGTGTTGGAGGCATTGCTGGCCGCTGGGCATGAGATTGTCGCCGTTTATTGCCAGCCACCGCGTCCTGCGGGGCGGGGCAAGAAGGATCGCCTATCGCCGGTACAGGCGCGGGCCGAAGTGTTGGGATTGATGGTGCGCCATCCGGTGTCGTTGAAGGACGTGCAGGCACAAGGCGAATTTGCAGCGCTGGGCGCGGAGATTGCCGTAGTGGTCGCTTACGGCTTGATCCTGCCGCAAGTGGTGCTGGACGCGCCCACACGGGGCTGTCTGAACATTCATGCCAGTCTGTTGCCGCGCTGGCGCGGGGCGGCGCCGATTCATCGGGCGATCATGGCCGGGGACAACGAAACCGGCGTGTGCATCATGCAGATGGAGGCCGGACTGGACACTGGCCCGGTGTTGCTGCGGTCGAGGACGCCCATCAGGGCGGAAGAGACCACGGGCGGGTTGCACGACCGGCTGTCGCAAATCGGGGCGGTGTTGATTGTTCAGGCGCTGGGCCAGCTCGATGATTTGCTCCCCGAGACCCAGCCCGAGGATGGCGTGACCTATGCCGCCAAGATCGACAAGGCCGAGGCGCGTATCGACTGGGCCCGCCCCGCGATTGAAATAGATCGGCAAATCCGTGCCCTGTCGCCGTTTCCCGGTGCCTGGACCGAGATTGACGGGCAGCGGGTTAAGCTGCTGGGCGCGCGGTTGGCATCTGGGCAAGGCGCGCCGGGGATGGTTCTGGACGATGCGCTGACTTTGGCCTGTGGCCAAGGCGCTGGAGAGGGCGCCGTTCAACTGACACGGTTGCAACGCGCAGGCAAAGGCGCGCAGGATAGCGAGACCTTTCTGCGCGGCTACCCCGTCGGGAAAGGCACACAGCTTTAGGGAGCAGTCGCGTGATCATTACCCTTATGGGCACCGTAGTGATTGCCGGGATCGTCGGCTATCTGGCCGAAAAGACCGGTTTCACCCAAAACGGATACCTGCAATCCATCATCATCTGCGTTGGGGGCGCGTTTCTGTTTTACTTTGTGCGGGTGATGTTCGGGTTTGGCTTTGGTTCTGCCGGAATGAATGCGATTGTTTCTTCCATCGGGGCGCTGATAATCGTGCCTTTTCATTGGCGAAAATGAGGTCTGACCCATGAGCATTATTGCACTGATCATCATCGGGGCCGCTGCCGGGTTCCTGGCCACACGGTTCATGAAGATCGAGTCGGATATTCCCACCACCATGTTGATCGGCATTGCCGGGGCGCTGATTGGCGGGCTGATCCTGCGCGCTTTGCTGACGATGATGGGCATGCTTTCGGGCTTTGTCGGCGCAGTTTTGGGGGCGATGTTGCTGATCTGGCTGTGGCGCATCTATTTTCAAAAATAGCCCCAAAACCGACCGCAATTTGAAGATTTGCGATTCTGGACTAGAGTGGAGGCAATCAGCGATCGGACCCTGGATGAGATTCGTTGCAGCCCTTGTATTTCTGCTCTGCCTGCCTGCCGCAATCTGGGCCCAGCAGGTTGCACTGGTCATTGGCAATTCGAAATACACTTCGGTGTCTGAGCTGGACAATCCGCAGAACGATTCAGCGGCTGTGACCAAGGCGCTAAAGGCGCAGGGGTTCGAGGTGATCACCGGCAACAATCTGGGCCGAATCGAGATGCGCAACACCCTGCGCCAGTTTCGCGGGCTGGCCGATAAGGCGGATGTCGCGTTGGTTTACTACGCCGGGCACGGCATAGAAATTGGCGGCACCAACTATCTGGTGCCCGTCGATGCGCGTCTGGAAGACGAGCGCGATGCGGGGCTGGAAATGGTCGAGGTTGACCTGGTGCTGCGCCAGATTTCCGGCGCGCGGACGCTGAAAATGGTGGTGCTGGACGCCTGCCGCAACAACCCGTTTATAGTTAAAATGCAACGCTCTGGCAGCAGTCGTGGCGTTGGGCAGGGGCTGGGCGATGTTCAGACCAATCAGGCCGATACTCTGATCGCCTATGCCGCCGCCGCCGGGGCGATTACGCCGGACGGGCAGGCGGGGGCAAATTCGCCGTTCACCTCGGCCTTTCTTGCGGCGATGTCCGGCCCGCCGACGGATGTGCGCCGGATGCTGGGCCGGGTGCGCGACCAGATGCGGCTAAGCGTGCCGGGGGCGTCGCCGTTTGTGTATTCCTCGCTGGGGGGCGGCGAATATGTGATCAACCCACGGGGGCTGCGCCCGGTCGCGCCGCCAGTGCCGTCTGCCGGCGCGGAGCCATCGGGGCGGACGTCTATATCGCTGGATTTTGTCCGCATTGATCGGGATGGCAGTGTCGAGGATTGGAATGATTTCCTGATCAAACACGAAGGTCAAAGCGAACACCCACTTTACGCGTTTGCGCTGGAAAAGCGCCAGACCCTGCAGAACGACGCAAAAACCGCGCCTCAGGACACCGTTGCGGTCCTGACGCCGCCAACTGCGGTACCCGCGACACCCCCCGTCATCGCACCCGCGTTCCAGACGCCCACAGTTACGCCGCCGCCCATCGCCCCGCCTGCCTTTGTGCCCCCCCCCAAACAGGATCAACGCGCCGCCGCCCGGGTGGCCCCGGTGCTGACATCCGATCAGGCAGCGCGGTCGATTCAGACGGTTCTGAAACAGCGCGCCTGCTATTTGGGCGCGGTTGACGGCATTCTTGGGCGCAATTCAGTGCGTGGGCTGGCCAATTTTTCGCAAACCGCGGGGGTTCGGGTTGCATTGCCAGCCTCGCGGGATGCCGCTGCGCTGGCCGCAGTTCTACAGGTCTTGGACGACAACCCAAACGTCCAGTGTCCGCGCGTGGCCCGTACCAACAAGGTCAAAACGCGCCCCGCCACGGCGACCACACCCAAGCCGGTTGCGCCGGTTGTTGCAGCCCCGGTGGCGACCAAGAAAACCAAAAGGACCGGCCGCTCACCGGCCCCGGAACCAACATTGATGTCGGACACCGGGGATCAGACAAAAAAGCCCAAGAAACCTGTGGTGTTCAGCACGCTGCCCTGTCCGAAATCGGATGAATTGCGCATGCGGCGACCGGAATGTCATTAGGGGCAGTGTGTTAAACCCGCGCCAGTATCCGGTCGATCATCCGGGTCGACAGGACCCGCCGCAATATCCCTGAAACATAGGTTGGCGTGGTCACATAATACCGCTCTTTCGGGCGCTTTGCCTCGACCGCGTGGGCCAGTTTTGCGGTGACGGCAGAGGCGGGCAGTTCAAACTTTTCCGGCCCGTCGCTGTGATAAAGCCGGTCCAGCAACCCGCTTTCGTACCGGGCCCGCAGGGGCGAGGCGCGCCAGTTTATGTAGCGTTCAAAAAACGGAATGCCGTTTTCGCGCAACCGCGAGGTGATGGGGCCGGGTTCGATCAACACCACCTTGATCCCGCTGTCGCGCAGTTCAATCCGCAACGTATCGCTGAATCCTTCCAGCGCAAACTTTGTCGCCACATAGGCACCGCGCCACGGGAAGGTGACCAGCCCCAGAACGGATGAGCATTGTACGATCCGCCCGTGCCCCTGCGCGCGCATCACCGGAATCACAAGGCGGGTCAGTTCGTGCCAGCCAAAGAAATTCACCTCAAAAATCTCACGCAGCGCGTCGGTTGGCAAATCCTCGACGGCCCCCAGCAGCCCGTGTGCGCCGTTGTTGAACAGGGCGTCCAGCGTGTCCCCTGTGGCTGCCAGAACCTCGGCCAGACCGGACGCAATGCTGGCGGCATCGGTGTAATCAATCAGCGGGCTTTCAAAGCCTTCGCTTTTCAGACGATCACAATCTTCCTGCTTGCGGCAAGACGCAAACACCCGCCAACCGCGCGCCTTTAGCCCGTGCGCGCCGTCATACCCGATGCCTGATGAACAGCCGGTGATCAAAATGGATTTTTGCATATTGCCCCGCGCTGTTTTCAGCGCAAGCTAGGTTGGTTGCAGATGTTTCGCAATCAATAACCGACGCAGTCCCGGACTTGATCCGGGACGCCGTCGAACCGCCACGCAACGCCAAAACAACAGCGGCGTCAGACGGTGGGATTCCCGCTGCCAGAGGACATAAACCCGGTCACATCGCCGGAAAACAGATCCCACGACGCGCCGTCACTGGTGCTGATGGTGCTAAGTGCGCCGTTCATCGCAAGGGTCGCCGCACCGTTCAGCCCACTGGCCAGCACCCCGCCGCCATTGGCCGGATCAAACACTTCGGCGGTGCCGATGGCGTTGCGGGTGGTGAACAGGATATAATCCAGGTCGATC
>JBLINN010000246.1:0-6525 GCA_047639325.1 Paracoccaceae bacterium
TTGATAATCATGTCCGGCTGCGGTAGTTTCATCATCAGCTCGACCCTTGGATCGTCGGGCTGCATGTCTGACGTGCCTGCCTTGACCTTATCAAGTTCAATCAAAATCTGCCCGATATGAGTACGCGCATAGGAGCACAATTCGCGGTCATAACCCTTTTCGTCACCGCGTGCCTGTGCCGTTACTTCCTGATGACGGGCCGCCAGCATCGCCGACCATGCTTCGCCATGCACCCAAACCAAATCATGTGAATGGAAAAACGGTGGGATATAGGTGCCGTTGTACCAGACCACCTTTTTGCCCTGCTCTTTCGCGGCAAAAACCCCGCTCCAGTAATCGTTCACCAGTTTGGAACCGAACCGGGTACTTTTCAGCTTGTTGGCCCGCTCGCCATTGCCAAAGACCGGGGCGGCGCGTTCTTGAGTGATTTGCATGGTGGTCCCTCCTGTTCGGCCCCTGTTCAGGCCGCTGCCCGGCGACGGGCGATTTCGATGAATGTTTCAACACGGGTTTTCAGCGATTCCATCGGCATTTCCTCGTGCTCGGTTTCGATCATCAGGTTGGGAATGCCGTGGCGGTCAAAGGCTTCTTTGATCTCGGGATAGAAAAACATGTGCGGTTCGCAGAATTTGGCCATCAGAATCACAAGGCCCTGCGCGCCGGATGTTGCGACGGCGTTCAGCAGGTAATCCTGCCAATCCATCCCTTGGGTTACACGGGTCGGGCAAGGCAGCTTGCGGTTCTTTTCGATGTACCAGTTTGACAGCGCGTCTATCGGGTCGCCCGTTTCAGCCATATCGTAGTGGATGTAACGGAACCCGTGATAGAGATCATCATCCACCACCAGCCCGCCGCATTCCTCAACCATATCAAGAATTTCCGGCTTGGGCGCGTGGCACATATGGCCCGACAAATAAACCCGCACCAGGTTGCTGGGTGCAGATTGCGTTGTCAGGCTGGCATGCAGTTTCTCCAACAACGCCGTGTGGTCGGCCTTGTCCATGATCATCGAGGATTTCACGATGTCCTGCATCTGCCGCCCGGTCAGCGCGGCTTCGCTAGAACGGCGCAGGTCATAAAGCTTGCGGATCAGGGCGCGGTTCTTGTTGAACAGCCGGATCGAAGTTTGCACCGCGCCGGTCGTCAGGTTCGCCCCGGTTAATTCCTCAAGTTCCTTCCACAATTGTCGGAAAGTGCCTTGGGTTTCGGTCATCACCCATTTTGCGTCCAAAATCGAGCAAAGCTGGTTGAACAGGATCGGCAGGTCGGGCTTGTGGCCGCGGATCACGTCCGCCGTGCCCAAAAGCTGCACGCAATGGTCGCCGAACATGATCGCGTCCAGATCGTCAAATTCGCCCCGCATCGCCTGATCGACGATGCTGCGGTTATAGCCGCAGTAAAAGCTGAATACGCCCGCCTGACCGATTGTCACCGGTTCGTTGTCTTCTTGCAGGATCACCGGCAAGGCCCCGGCAGCATGCGCCAGTTCACCGGGGAAATGCATCGGGAAAATACCGATCACCTGGCGCGCATTCTGCTGTTTCCAGCGCCGGGCGTAGTCCAGCGGCTGCGCGGCAACATGGGCAAATTCGGCCAGAATGCTGTTCAACGGGATTCTCCGAGTGGTAATAGATAAAGTAGCGTACTAAGTCTTAGTCACCACGTCAATCATCACTTTTCGCAAATATCACGTCGGTTTTTCGCAGACACTCAAAATATTAGTGAGTGTAACTTATTAATCATCCAGCCCTTCACAGCACGGCCGAAGGTTTTAATTCTCCGTTGCGAATGGCGTCCACCAGCTTGAATTTTTGAAGTTTGCCGGTTTCCGTGATCGGCAAGGCATCCACCACATACCAGAACCGCGGCGTTTTATAGCCTGCCAAAACGGCACGGCAACGCGCGAACAGCGCCGCCGGATCGGGGGCGTCGGATGGCGATTTCGGCAGGATAACCGCCCCGACCTGTTCACCCCATTTGGTATCCGGCACGCCGATCACCGCAACGTTGGCGATGCGCCCGTCCTCAAGCAACAGCAATTCGATTTCGCGCGGATAGATGTTTTCACCGCCTCGGATAATCATGTCCTTGATCCGCGCGGTAATCCGGACGAACCCGCGGCCGTCCATCGCCCCCAGATCACCCGAGCGCAGCCAGCCGTCGGGCAACAGAGTTTTGGCGGTTTCTTCGGGCATGTCGAAATATCCGATCATGTTCTGATAGCCGCGCGTCTGAATTTCGCCCTGCGCTCCCAAAGGCACGGTTTCCAGCGTTTCGGGATCGGCGACCCTTAACTCCATATGCGGGAAAGGCTGCCCGATGGTTTCCGCAAGGTCCGCTTCGCCGTCGTCGGGATGGGTGCCGGTGATGCTGCCCTGCATTTCGGTCTGCCCATAGATGTTGCAGATAGTCGCCCCAAGCTGTGCTGCGGCTTCCCGGATCAGCCGTGCCTCGACCACCGAAGCGCCCGAGGTCAGGTTTTTCAGAGATGTAAGGTCGTAATTTCCGCGTGCCGGATGGCCCAGAACCTGTTCGATCATCGTTGGCACCAGCAAGGAAAAAGTGCCGCTGTGACGCTCGACCTGCACCATATAGTTTTCGGCGTCCCATTCCGGCAGCAGCACATGGGTCGTGCCCAGCATCACCGAACCAATCCCGGCATGGCCAAGTGATCCGATATGAAACATCGGCATCGGATTAACAAAAACCCCGCCGTCGCACAGGCCTGACCGGGTTTGGGTGAACCGGGTCATGTTGGCGACACCGGTATGGTGAAAAATCACCCCCTTCTGCGCGCCCGTGGTGCCGGATGTGAACATGATCACCGCCGGATCGCGCGGCTGGACAACCGGCAGCGTGGCTTGCGGATCACCCTGCGTCAGGAAGTCGGCGAAATCGCCAATCGCGATGATCTCGCGCAGATCCGGCAGGTCGGGCGCTGCCGAATGCACCGCCGCTGCCATATCAAAGCCGCGATAGCTGTCGCAGACGAACACTCCGGCGGCGCGGGATTTTGTCAGCACATATTCCATCTCGCGCCGTTTATAAGCCGGGTTGACGGTGACAAGCGTGATCCCAGCCAGCGCGCAGCCATAAAAGGCAGGGATCCATTCCGGCAGGTTTGGCGCCCAGAAAGCCACCCGTTCACCCGGCTTGAAACGCTTAAGCAGGGCCCGCGCTGCCTGTTCTGAAATCGCCAGCAATTCACCATAGGTCCAGCTGCGTCCACCCTCGCGCGTTCCTTCAACAAGTGCTACGCGGTCTGGCGCGCGCGCGGCCACACTCCGCAAAGCGTCCCCCAGGGTGATCTCGGTCAGAGGGGGCGCGCAGTCCGCCGGCCAATACGAAACCTCAAGTTCCCGCGCCCTGTAATTCGTCTGATCTGCCAACGTAATCTCCCACTGCCTGCAGCATCCTGCAACGAGTCGCTTGCTCAGGCAAGATTAACATACTAGCATTTGATTAGCTTACGTACTTTATTTTGAAGGATGCCCGATGGATTTTTCCTTGTCAGAGGACCAGCAAATTTTCGTCGATACACTTGCCTCTTTTGCCAAGAACGAGCTTTTGCCGAAATACACCTATTGGGACCGCAATGACGAATTCCCACGCGAACAATGGCGCAAGATGGGCGATATCGGCCTGTTGGGCCTGCGCGTGCCCGAAGCTTTTGGCGGGTCAGGCACCACTGCCCTTGAGGCGGGTCTTGCAATCGAACAAGCGGCGCGGGGTGATTTCAACTGCTGTTATGGCATCCTGAACGCCTGTTTCGCGGGCGACATCCTGTCGAAATTCGCGACCGAAGCGATCAAGGCACAATGGTTGCCAGGCCTTGCTGCGGGCGACAAGATCCTGTGCGTCGGCCTGACAGAACCCCATTGCGGTTCTGACGCTGCAGCAATCCGTACGACGGCGGTCCGGCAGGGCGATACTTACGTCCTTAACGGCGAAAAATCAGCGATTACCCTGCTGATGGCAGGCGACGCAATCATCCTATTCGCCAAGACCGACCCGGCTGCAGGCGCCAAGGGCGTCACAGCTTTTCTGGTGCCGCTGGAGTCGCCGGGTCTCAGCAAAACGCCCTATTCTGATATGGGCGCGCGCGGCATTCTGCGCGGCTCATTGTTTCTGGACGACGTGAGCGTGCCCGCCAGCGCGATGATCGGCCCTGAAAACGGCGGCTTCAGCCAGGTAATGCAGGCGTTTGATTACACCCGTGCGCTGATCGGGCTGATGTGTCTGGGGGCGGCAGCGCAGACATTGGACGAAACCGTCACCTACACTTCGCAACGCATAGCTTTTGGCAAACCCATTGCCGCCAATCAGGGGGTGTCATTTCCTTTGGCCAGTGCCGCAGCACGGCTCGAAGCACTGCGGTGGCTTTGCTATCGAACCCTGTGGCTGCGCGATCAGGGTCTGGCGCATACATCCGAGGCCGCAATGTGCAAAATGACCGGACCAGAAGACTGCGTCTCGGTGATCCAGGATTGCCTCGTGTTGCACGGGCATTACGGCTATACCAAAGACTTCCCGGTGGAACAGCGACTGCGTGATGTTCTTGGCCAGGTGATTGCCGATGGAACGCCCCAAATCATGAAGATGATCGTCGCGCGGGGCTTGCTGGGGCGTGACATCGCCACCTGATTTGCAAAAGCGCACGGGGCTGCAGCCTGTGCTCAATACCGCTAAAGACCGGCGGCGATCCTTTGCGCATGCGCGATAAATCTTGGCACCTGCGTCGTGTCCCGGTAATAGGCGTCGGTTCCTTTGTGGTGCATATAGTCGTAAAGCACCGCAAGTTTCCACGCCTGGAACACGGTGAACCAGCCTAAGCCCTGTACATCCCGTCCCGAGGTTTCGGCGTAGCGTTCAAAGATCGCCTCGGCGGGCGGAAAGCCCGGCGTCAGGAAGGCCGCGCTCAGTTCCTGGGTCGGATTTAACGGTTGATCGGTCTCGGGATAACACACTGCCATATAGCCCAGATCCAGCATTGGGTCGCCGATTGTAGCCAGTTCCCAATCAAGGATCGCGGCCAGTCGCGGGGGCGAACCTGGCTGCCAGATCAGATTGCCCAACCGGTAGTCGTTATGAACGATACTGCCACCGGTTTCTTGCGGCACCTGGTCGCGCAGCCAGTCGGCCATCGCTTGCATCTCGGGCGGCACCGGCCCCTTACGGGCCTGCATCAAACCCTCCATTCGGGCCAGATGGCGCGCGTTGAAACCTTGCGGATTTCCGAACCCTTCAAGCCCTGCGGCACGCCAGTCAACCGCGTGCAGATGCGCCAATGTATCGGCAAACTCCATCGCCATAGCCTGCCCGTCAGTTTGGGCATCAAAACCGGCTGGCAATGTGCCGGTGATGACTGCGCCTGTCACATGGTCCATGATGTAAAACGGCACATCCAATACTTCACCCGCTTCGGCGGTTGCCAGAATACCCGGCACCGGCAAATGCGAGCTAGCCAGCGCCGCCATCACCCGCGCTTCGCGCATCACGTCATTTGCGCCCTTGGGGATTGGCGGCGGCGGCGGGCGGCGCAGCACCACACCAGCAGGCCCTGCATTGATCAGATAGGTCAGATTGGAATGCCCGTCACCAATCCGGCGCGGGGCGGGGTCGCCTGAATACAGCCCGTGCTGTTGCAGAAAAGCAGTTAGGGCAGCCAATGTTTCTGCGGACCAGTCCCAGCTCATTTGGTCTTCATATTGAGTTCGATCATCTTGTCCAGATAATCCACCGGCCACTGGCATTCAAACTGTCCGGCCGCGTCTTGTCCGTCAATCTTGGCAGCACAGGCCGCCTCCATAATCATTGTGGCATAGCGCCCGCCGGTGGGCAGTTTCACCAGACCGAACCGTTCCATCGACATGTCGCAGGTATCGCCGCGGATATCGGTGATCTTCACCTCGATTGACCGTTGGGTCATGTTGTCGTCAAACACTGCCTTCTGGTCGACACTGGCAATCGGTACCAGTTCGCCGTCACGAATGACATAGCCGCCAACCCCCCATTCGCCTTTGGAAATCCAGATCCACGCATTGACGATCCGGGATGCATCGGGCGTATAAGCCACCAGCCATTTCCAGTGCTGTGGGGCCTGCCAGTACCGCGTACCCCAAGAATGGTCGCGATGGCCGATGCGGTCAAATTCAACCCGATTGCCATCCCATTCGACAAAGCCTTTGACCCAACCGGATTGTTCCAGCCGGTTCTTGGCAAACCAATCCGGCAGACCATCGGGGTTGGAACGATAACTGAACGGCGCGTGAAAGCCTTCGAATTCATATTCCAGTTTCACGTTTCCGCTTTCACTTTCGAACGCAATTTTGGTGGATTTCTGGTCGGCCGGTTGCCAGACCCGCAATCCGGCAAAATGGAAATTGTCGAAATCCATGTCGCTGGGCACGTCGCCCTGCACCATTTCCAGCACATAAGGTTTCTTTTCGGTGCCCCACAGGATCAGGTTGAAACCTGCCCTTCCGTCGTTGGTCAGATACAGGTAACATTGAAACCCAAGCTGAT
>JBLINN010000247.1:0-6487 GCA_047639325.1 Paracoccaceae bacterium
GCGTCAGAGAATGGGTTGCAGCACGAAACCAGTTCGCTATCTTATACCCCGAACGGTTCAATAAGTGACCCGTTTTAACCGCATGGGCCAATCCCCATACACAGAGTTTCGGATACTCCCCGGTTGTTTTGCCGGGGCCTTTTCTTTGTCAGGTGTTTGGGTTGGGCGTTTGGTTTGTTCGCACAAAAGGCTTAGGGTGTTTTGCCGCCGCCCAGAAACGCTTTGATCTGCGGACGCAGCCAGGCCCATATGCCCGGCGCGCCGCGATGAACAGGTGTGCCAACGCGGGCATCCATCTGATCAAGCGTCACGTTGTAATCCACCCAGGTGCCACCACCGCTGGCCAAATTACCCACCGGGGTTTGTATCCGGTCGATGGACTTGGCAAAAATCGCATCCGGGGTTTCGGCGGCTTCGAATTCGTCCCAAAGGGCGCGGAATTCTTGCGCCTGATCGGCGGGCAGCAGTTCAAACAGCCGGTCCGCGGCGGCGATCTCTTTGGCGGCCATGGCGGCGTGGTCAACGTCGCCGTGAATGGGCGCGTCGCCCGCGTCGATCTCGACCAGATCATGCAGCAGCAGCATCCGGATCACCCGGTCTATCCGCACCTCTGGCGCGGCGTGATCTGCCAGCACCAGCGCATAAAGCATGATATGCCAGCTGTGCTCGGCCGAGTTTTCGCGCCGCGAGCCGTCGATCAGCCGCGACGCGCGCAGCACCGACTTTAACTGATCCGCTTCGCACAGAAACGCCATCTGCGCGTCCAGACGCGAGGTGTGATCTGGCTGGTCGCGCATCCTCCGGTCCCTTATCCGGGTGCCGTGGGGGGCTTTCGCGCGCGCAGGGACGCCAGTCTTTTTTCCAGAAACCGGCGCGCAATCCGTTCGGAATGACGCACGCGGATTTCTGTCAAAAACGCCTCTTCCAGCGATTGGGACGACGCGGCCAGAACATCACCGACTTCGGTAAACAGCCGATCCTCGCCGGTTTCGTCCATTGCATCCATCGTGTCGTCGGCCAGTTTGGCGGCCAGGACCTCGATTGTGCCCATCAGCGGGTATTTTCCGTCAGGCGGCGTTTCACATAGTCAGTGACGTTGTCGATCATCGTGTCCATATGCGGTTCTTGGAAAAAGTGATCCGCGCCTTCGATTTCCTGATGGGTGATGGTGATGCCTTTTTGTTCGTGCAGCTTGTTGACCAGCGACACAGTGTCGGCGGGCGGGGCCACGCGATCTGCCAAGCCGTTGATCATCAGACCCGAAGACGGGCAGGGGGCGAGGAAGGAAAAGTCATACATGTTCGCCGGGGGCGACACGCTGATGAATCCGGTGATTTCCGGGCGACGCATCAACAGCTGCATGCCGATCCACGCGCCAAACGAGAATCCTGCAACCCAGCAATGTTTTGAGTTGTTGTTCATCGACTGCAGATAATCCAACGCGCTGGCGGCATCAGACAGCTCGCCAATGCCCTGGTCATATTCGCCCTGGCTGCGGCCAACGCCGCGAAAGTTAAAGCGTAGCACGGTAAAGCCCATATTATAAAAGGCATAGTGCAGGTTATAGACCACCTTGTTGTTCATCGTCCCACCAAACTGCGGATGCGGGTGCAGTACGATGGCAATGGGGGCGTCTTTTTCTTTTTGCGGATGATAGCGGCCTTCAAGGCGGCCTTCGGGTCCGGGAAAAATGACCTCGGGCATAGGGTCGGGGATCCTGTCTATTGTTGGTTGGCGGTGCCGGTTTAAAGGGCTGTGCCGGTGTTTTGCGGAGGGTGCCGGTGACATTCTTGACGAATTTGCTAAGGCACCTTAGAACGGTTCTAATCAAAGGCGCGCAGCAGGGCTTTGCACCATCACGCTGAGATAGGCAATGATGGGCAAAAGGTCAACATTTGCGCGCAAATGCGCATCCAGGGGATGAAATAATGAAACTGTCAACCAAGGGCCGGTACGCGATGGTGGCATTGGCCGATATCGGGCTGCAACCAGAGGGCAAGCTGGTGACACTGGGCGAGATCGCGCAGCGACAGGATATATCGCTGCCATATCTGGAGCAGTTATTCGTCAAACTGCGCCGCGCGGAATTGGTGGTGTCGGTGCGCGGGCCAGGCGGTGGCTATCGTCTGGCGCGGCCCACGTCCGGGATTCGGGTAGTGGATGTTCTGTCAGCGGTGGATGAGACGGTGGATGCGATGCACAAGGGCGCCGGGGCGTCGGGTGGGTCGTCCGGCAGCCGGGCGCAATCGTTGACCAACAGGTTGTGGGAGGGGCTGAGCGCGCAGGTCTACGTGTATTTGCATCAGACGCGCCTGTCGGATGTGATCGACAATGAACTGGCGCCGTGCCCCGCCGTGCCGACGATCTTTGCGGTGGTGGACGCTGAATAAGCCGGAGGTGGCTTTGGCCGTGTCGGATTTGAGTATTTGGAACAAGAAAAAGCAATGACTCGCATTTATCTGGATCATAACGCCACGATGCCCCTGCGGGCAGAGGCCCGCGCCGCGATGATTGCGGCGATGGATGTGGTGGGCAATCCGTCTTCGGTGCATGCCGAGGGACGGGCGGCGCATGGTTTGATTGAACGCGCGCGTGCGCAGGTGGCGGCGGCGTTTGGGGCCGAAGGCGCGGATATCGTGTTCACGTCAGGCGCGACCGAGGCGGCGGGGCTGGCCTGTGCTGGGCGCGGGTTACATGGCGCGGCGGTTGAACATGACGCGGTTTTGGCCTGGGTGGTTGATGATCTGGTGGTCGGGGCTGATGGTCAGGTTGTGGTGGGTGAACCGGCACTGTCTGTTTTGCAGTTGGCCAATTCCGAGACCGGTGTGGTTCAGGATTTACCGAATGGGCTGGCGGTCTGTGATGCGACCCAAGCGTTTGGCAAGCTGGCGTTTGACTTTAACGCCAGCGGCGCGCGGATGGCGTTGATTTCGGCGCATAAGCTGGGCGGGCCTAAGGGTATTGGTGCGTTGGTTTTGCGGCGCGGGCAGGATGTGCCCGCACAGATTCGCGGTGGCGGCCAAGAGATGGGGCGTCGATCTGGCACCGAAAACGTGATTGGCATTGCCGGATTCGGCGCCGCAGCCGAGGCCGCAGCACATGATTTGGCCAATGGAATATGGGATCAGGTGGCTGAATTTAGAAATATTCTAAAAAAGGCTCTTGAGACTGGCGCAGATCAGACTATTTTTGTCGGGAAAGACTCAGCCCACCTTCCCAACACTTTGTGTTTCGCGACACCGGGGTGGAAGGGAGAAACCCAGGTGATGCAGATGGATTTGGCCGGATACGCGATCAGCGCCGGATCGGCCTGTTCCAGCGGCAAGTTGCGCCCCAGCCGGGTGTTAAGCGCAATGGGCTATGACGACATGGTAGCGGCCAGCGCGATCCGCGTATCGCTGGGGCCGCAGACGACACAGACCGACGTGCTTGGCTTTGCCCAGGCCTGGTTGGACACGGAAAAGAAACATCGCGCCCGCGCGGCGTGAGTTCAGGAGTTATCAAATGGCCGCTTTGGACCAGACCCAGGTAAAAGAAGGTGTCGATCAGGACACTGTGGATGCGGTGCGCGAGGTTGGCGGCGCCTATAAATACGGCTGGGAAACCGATATCGAGATGGAATACGCCCCCAAAGGCGTCAGCCCCGATATCGTGCGGCTGATTTCCGGCAAGAATGAAGAACCCGAATGGATGACCGATTGGCGGCTGCAGGCCTATGATCGCTGGCTGAAGATGGAAGAGCCGACCTGGGCGATGGTACATTACCCGGAAATCGACTTTCAGGATCTGTATTATTACGCCCGGCCCAAATCGATGGAGGTCAAGCCCAAGTCGATTGATGAGGTCGATCCAAAGCTGCTGGCGACCTACAAGAAACTGGGCATCCCCTTGCAGGAGCAGATGATTCTGGCAGGCGTCGAAGGCGCAGGCGAAACGCCGCAAGAGGGCCGCAAGGTGGCTGTAGACGCGGTGTTTGATTCTGTGTCCGTTGGCACAACCTTTCAGGCCGAATTGAAAAAGGCCGGGGTGATCTTTTGCTCGATTTCCGAGGCGATCCGCGAACATCCCGAACTGGTGCGCAAATATCTAGGGTCGGTTGTTCCGGCGACCGATAATTTCTATGCCACGCTGAATTCTGCGGTCTTCAGCGATGGCTCGTTTGTCTATGTGCCCGAAGGCGTGCGCTGCCCGATGGAGCTGAGCACGTATTTCCGCATCAACGCCGAAAACACCGGCCAGTTTGAACGCACGCTGATCATTGCAGAAAAAGGGTCGTATGTGTCCTATCTGGAAGGCTGCACCGCGCCGAAACGCGATACTGCGCAGTTGCATGCGGCAGTGGTGGAAATCGTCATCATGGAAGATGCCGAGGTGAAATATTCCACCGTGCAAAACTGGTATCCGGGCGATGAAAACGGCAAGGGCGGCATTTACAACTTTGTCACCAAGCGTGCCGATTGCCGCGGCGATCGCGCCAAGGTGATGTGGACCCAGGTGGAAACCGGGTCTGCCGTGACCTGGAAATACCCGTCCTGCATTCTGCGCGGCGACGAAAGCCAGGGCGAGTTTTACTCAATCGCCATCGCCAACAACATGCAGCAGGCCGATACCGGCACCAAGATGGTGCATCTGGGTAAGAACACCCGGTCGCGCATCGTGTCCAAGGGCATCAGCGCCGGGCGGGCGCAGAACACTTATCGCGGGCTTGTCTCGATGCATCCCAAGGCGAAAAATGCGCGCAATTATACCCAGTGTGACAGCCTGCTGATTGGCGATAAATGTGGCGCGCACACGGTGCCTTACATCGAAGTGCGCAACAACTCGGCCCGGGTGGAACACGAGGCGACGACATCCAAAGTGGATGACGATCAGCTGTTTTACTGCCGCTCGCGCGGGATGGACGAAGAAGAGGCCGTGGCCCTGGTGGTTAACGGGTTCTGCCGCGATGTGTTGCAGGCCTTGCCGATGGAATTTGCGATGGAAGCGCAACAGCTTGTGGCGATTTCCCTTGAAGGGTCCGTTGGCTAGGGCGGGATTTCCCGCAAGGAGAGCTGAGATGCAAGTGAACCAAATGAACAGACCAGAGGCATACCATGGCTGAAATAATCGCCCCCACGGCCGACAGTGATCGCCCACAATTCACCATGCCCGAAGAAGAGGCTGCCGCAGTGCGCGAAGCCTATGAAAATGCCAATGTGATTCTGGAATACGGCTCTGGCGGGTCGACCGTTGTGGCCTCTGAGATGCGGCACAAACATGTAGTGGCCGTCGAAAGCGACCGCAAATGGGCGCGCAAGATGCGCGAATGGTTCAAAGCCAACCCACCGGCACAAGGCACAAATGTCGAGATCGTCTGGTCCAATATCGGCCCGACCCGCGCTTGGGGGCATCCGCAGAATGACACGCAGTGGCGGCGCTTTTCCTCGTATCCGCTGGGTGTGTGGCAGACAGAAGGATTTAGCCAACCGGATGTGGTGTTGGTGGATGGGCGGTTCCGCATGGGATGCGCGCTGGCGACGGCCTTTAACATCAAAGCCCCGGCGCAATTGTTGTTTGACGACTATACGGACCGCAATTGGATGAAGAAGATCGAAAGCTATCTGGGCAAACCCCGGTTGGCGGGTCGCTTGGCGGTCTTTGATCTGGAGCCACAGGCCATTCCCGCCGACAAATTGCCGCAAATCATTCGGTTTATGACGCGCCCCTGAACCCGGGCGGGCCTGACCCCTGGATGCTGGCGATCTGCCGCAGGCATCCTGGCTGACCATTTCACGGGGCTCGCGCAGCGCCGTAACTGACATAGCCGGTGCATCTGCCGGCCCCTGACGGAAAGAGAAAAATATGCTGGAAATCAAGAACCTGCGGGTCAAACTTGAAGAAGAAGACAAGCAGATCCTGAAAGGAGTCAACCTGACGGTTGAGTCCGGCAAGGTGCATGCGATCATGGGGCCAAATGGTTCGGGTAAATCCACGCTCAGCTACGTTCTGGCCGGGCGTGGCGGTTATCAGGTGACCGATGGCAGTGCTGAAATGGATGGCACCGACCTTCTGGCGCTAGAGCCCGAAGAACGCGCCGCCGCCGGCTTGTTTCTGGCGTTTCAGTACCCGGTGGAAATACCGGGTGTGGGCAACATGACCTTTCTGCGCACCGCAGTGAATGCCCAACGCAAAGCGCGCGGCGAAGAAGAGCTGAGCGCGGCGGATTTCCTGAAACTGGTGCGCGAACGCGCCAAGGCGCTGAAAATCGACGCAGATATGCTGAAACGTCCGGTGAATGTCGGGTTCTCAGGCGGCGAGAAAAAGCGCAACGAGATCCTGCAAATGGCGATGCTGGAACCAAAAATGTGCATCCTGGATGAAACTGATTCCGGGCTGGATGTGGATGCGATGAAACTGGTGGCCGAAGGGGTGAACGCCCTGCGCGATGGCAAACGGGGTTTCCTGGTTATCACGCATTATCAACGGCTTCTGGACCATATTAAACCTG
>JBLINN010000248.1:0-6477 GCA_047639325.1 Paracoccaceae bacterium
CCCAGGTCGGGCAGTTGACCGCCCGCTTGAACACCGCCGGGTACACACGCGGCCACCGCGTGATGCTGCTGATGGAAAACCGCCCGGCGTTTTTCCTGTGGTGGCTGGCGCTGAATGCGCTGGGCGTGTCGGTGGTGCCGGTCAATCCCGATCTGCGTGCCGCAGAACTTACCTATATGATCGACCATGCCGAGCCGGTTCTGGCCGTGGCCCTGCCGGACCGTTGCGCTGATCTGCGCAGCGCTGCAACCGCCGCAGGGATCGCGATGCCGGTGATTGCGCCGGATGATCCGCTGCCCGCCCCCCGCGCAAATGGCACGATTGCCCTGCGTGACGGCTCGCCGGATAATACCGAAGCCGCGTTGCTGTATACGTCCGGCACCACCGGTCAGCCCAAAGGCTGCATCCTGACCAACACCTATTTCCTTGAGGCCGGGCGCTGGTACGGCGACGCGGGTGGCTTGTGCCAGTTGACACAGGGTGGCGAACGCATGATCACCCCGCTGCCGATTTTCCACATGAATGCGATGGCCTTTTCGCTGATGGCGATGATTGTGGTGGGCGGCTGCCTGACCGTGCTCGACCGGTTCCACCCACGGTCTTGGTGGGACTCTGTGCGCGCCTCAAAGGCGACCTGCCTGCACTATCTGGGCGTGATGCCGTCGATGCTGATGGGCGCTGATCCGGCCCCGTCCGATCTGGATCACAGCATCCGCTTCGGCTTTGGCGCCGGGGTCGACCCCAAATTGCACGCCGCGTTTGAGGCCCGGTTTGGCTTTCCGTTGGTCGAGGCCTGGGCGATGACTGAAACCGGCGCAGGGGCGCTGATCTGCGCCAACCACCCGCCGCGCCGGATCGGCGAAAGCTGCCTTGGGCGGCTGGACCCAACCATTCAGGCGCGCATCGTGGACGACAGCGGCGCAGATACCACAGGGGCGGGGGAATTGCTGGTGCGTCACGCCGGGGATGACCCGCGTCGCGGCTTTTTTGCCGGGTATTTCAAGAATGACGCGGCCACGGTTGAGGCGTGGCAGGGTGGTTGGTTTCACACCGGCGACATTGTCCGCCAAGACCCGGACGGCGCGATGTTCTTTGTGGACCGCAAAAAGAACGTCATCCGCCGATCTGGCGAAAACATTGCGGCGGTCGAGGTTGAATCCGTGCTGATGCGCCATCCCGGTGTGGCCAGTGCGGCGGTAGCTGCGGTGCCCGATCCGGTACGCGGGGACGAGGTGTTTGCCTGTATCGTTGCCAAAGACTCCCCCGGCCCGGAACTGGCGCAGGACATAACGCAATGGTGCCTGACTCAGCTCGCCTATTACAAAGCCCCCGGATACGTGGCGTTCCTGCCAGACCTGCCACTGACCGCCACCCAGAAAATCCAGCGTGCCACACTGAAATCGCTGGCGGCAGAACTGTTAAGTGATCCGCAAACCACTGACACCCGCGCCCTTAAGAAACGGACAGTTGCATGAAGCGTATGGGATATGACGGCGTGGTGCTGACTTGCCCGGTGACGGTGCCTTATGTGCGTTATTCTCAGGAAACCGCGCATTGGTGGATCGCGCGCGGCCTGCGTGGTGCGTTGGACGCTGCGGGGATGAAACCGCAGGAACTGGACGGCTTTTCCGTCTCCAGCTTCACCCTGTTTCCCGACACCCCCGTGGGGCTGACCCAACATTTGGGATTAACGCCAAGATGGCTCGATTCTGTGCCCACGGGCGGTGCCAGCGGCGTGGTCGCGCTGCGCCGGGCGGCCCGCGCCGTGCAGGCGGGCGACGTTGATACCGTGGCTTGCGTCGCCGGGGACAGCAACCAGATCGACAGTTTCCGCAAGCTGCTATCGTCGTTTTCGCGCTTCTCGATGGATGCGACATATCCCTATGGGTTTGGCGGCCCCAACGCCAGTTTTGCTCTGCTGACCGACGCCTATATGGCTGAATACGGCGCCACGCGTGCAGATTTCGGCCGCATCGCCGTGGCCCAACGCGCCAATGCGCTGCTTAATCCTGACGCGCTGATGAAATCGCCGCTCAGCTTGGATCAATACCTGTCCGCCCGGCCCATCGCCGACCCGATTGCGCTGTTTGATTGCGTGATGCCCTGTGCGGGCGCCGAGGCATTTCTGGTGATGCGCGAAGAAGACGCGCAGCGACGAGGCCTGCCCTTTGCCCGCCTGTCCGCCACGATTGAGCGGCATAATGCCTTCCTAGAGGATGATATCCAACTGCGCGGCGGCTGGGCGATGGACATTGATGAGCTGTACGAGATGGCCGGACACGGCCCCGAGGCAATCGACCTATTGCAAACCTATGACGACTATCCGGTGATTTCGATGATGCAGATTGAGGATTTGGGGTTTTGCGACAAGGGGCAAGGGCCTGCCTTTGTGCGCGACCATGACCTGACAGTGGCTGGCGATTTCCCGCATAACACCTCGGGCGGTCAATTGTCGGTCGGGCAGGCGGGCGCAGCGGGGGGCTATCTTGGGCTGGTAGAAGGGTTGCGTCAGGTGACGGGGCAGGCCGGGCCGACGCAGGTGGTCAAAGCGGATCGCGCATTGATTTCGGGGTTTGGCATGATCAACTATGATCGCGGCATTTGTTCCGCGGCGGCTATTTTGCAGGGGGCAGATATATGAGCACGCCCCTTTTGCCCCCAAAGAAGAAGAACCCGCAACTGCGCGCCCGCGTGCCCACCTTGCCGCCCGCAATGCGCTCGCGTGCCGCGATTGGCCTGACGGTGGCCGCTGCCGAAGGGCGGTTTGCCCTGCAACATTGCGCGGAATGCGGCACCGTCCAGTATCCGCCGCGCGATGCCTGCTGCCATTGCCTGTCGGTGGATCTGATCTGGCGCGACACCGAGACAAAGGCGGAAATACTGGCTGAAACCCGCATCCATGCTTCGCCTGATCCCTATTTTCGCGAGCGCCTGCCATGGCGCATGGGGTCGGTGAAACTGGCCGCCGGGCCAGTGGCGGTGTGCCATCTGCATGGCGATGTGAAACGCGGCGATCCGGTGCGGATGGCGTTGAAACTGGACAAGGCTGGCCAAGGCGTGCTGATTGCCCTGCCAATCGAAAGGACCGAGGCGATGGAAGATGACCCGACCCTGCGCCACCTGACGGCGCATCCGCGTCACCGGCGTGTGCTGATCACCGATGCGCGATCACCCCTCGCGGTGCCACTGGCCGAAGCGTTGTTAAAGGCCGGGGCAGCTACGGTTTTTGTCGGCGAAGCGGAAAGCTGGCGGCGCTGGCCGGGGCGCGACGTTTTGGCTGGGATGGATCGGGTCGAGATCCTGCCACTGGATGTCAGTGACGTCGCATCGGTGACGCGACTGGCAGGCGAGATTGGCGGTAAGACTGATATCCTGATCAATACGGCGCGGTTTATCCGCCCCGGTGGCATCCTGATGCAGGATACGGTGTTTGCGCGGGACGAGATGGAGGTGAACGTGCTGGGCCTGATGCGGTTGGCACAGGCCTTTGGGCCGGGTATGGCGTCGCGCACGGCGGATGGGATCAACAGTGCCACGGCGTTCGTCAATATCCTGTCGGCCTATGCTTTGGTGCCGGATACCGCGTATGGCGCGTTCAGTGCGACACAGGCCGCCGCGCGGTCGCTTAGTCAGACGTTGCGGGCAGAATTCCGCGCCTCGGGGTTGCGGGTGATGAACGTCTATACCGGGCCGACGGATGACGAATGGCACCAGCCTTTACCGCCGCCCAAAGTGGCCCCGGCCGCCTTGGTCAAATCCATCGTTCAGGGGTTGGCCGAGGGGCTGGAGGATGTCTATTGCGGCGATGTGGCCCGCGATATGGCGGAACGCTGGAAGCAGGACGCCAAAGTGCTGGAACGCGAAATGACCGGGGGGGCAACATGAGCGATCTTTTGGCGCAAATGGCGCTGTCCCTGGCCAGCGGCGGCACCCAGGTGGTTGATCTGACCCACACGTTGGACCCGGATTTCCCGGTGATCATCCTGCCGCCGGAATTCGGCCAATGCGCCCGGTTCCGGATGGAAGAGGTGTCGGCCTATGACCATCGCGGCCCGGCGTGGAAATGGCACAATATCAGCATGAGCGAACACACCGGCACGCATTTTGACGCGCCAATCCACTGGATTTCCGGCAAGGACGTGCCCAATGGCGCGGTGGATGAAATCGACGTCTCGGCCTTTGTCGGCCCGGTTGTGGTGATAGACTGCTCTGCCGGGTCCGCAAAGGACGACGATTTTGCACTGACCCCGGAAATCGTGCTGGAATGGGAGGCCGAACATGGCCAAATCCCCGAACATTCCTGGGTTCTGATGCGCAGCGATTGGTCGAAACGTGCTGGCATCGACTATCTGAACATGGCCGAGGACGGGCCGCATTCGCCGGGGCCAACGCCCGACGCGGTGCGCCTGTTGCTGAAACGGAACATCCGTGGATTTGGCACCGAAACCGTGGGCACGGATGCGGGGCAGGGCATGCATTATGTGCCGCCTTATCCTGCGCATTACCTGCTGCATGGCGCGGGCAAACTGGGGCTGCAATGTCTGGCCAATCTGGACCTGTTGCCCGCCACCGGCGCGATCCTGATCGCCGCGCCGCTAAAGATCAAAGGCGGCACTGGCAGTCCTTTGCGGGTGCTGGCCCTTATCCCCGGAGACACGGCATGAGCGATTATACAGCCCTGATCACCGGCGGCAGCAAAGGCATCGGTGCCGATCTTGCGCAGCGTCTGCTGGAGCGCGGGTATAAGGTGATTTCCCTCGCCCGCCACGCGCCGGATTGGACGCATGAAAATTTCGAAAATATCGAGGTTGATCTGCTGAAACCCGATGATGTGGCCGCCGTGTCCGCAGATATCGCCACGCGCCATCAGGTGACGCATCTGGTGCACAATGCCGGGCTGATCTGGCCCAAACTGGTCGAAGACGCCCGCCCCGAAGACATCGCTGGCCTGTCGCAATTGCATCTGGGGTCAGCCCTGACCCTGCTTCAGGGCTGCCTGCCTGCAATGAAGAATCGTGGCTTTGGTCGAGTGATGTTCAACGCCTCGCGCGCAGCGCTGGGCGCACCCACCCGCACCGCCTATTCCGCGACCAAGGCCGGGATGATCGGCATGGCGCGTACCTGGGCGCTGGAACTGGCGGCGCATGGCATTACCGTCAATGTGGTTGCCCCGGGGCCGATCCTGACCGACAATTTCTGGGGCGTGATCCCCAAAGGCAGCCAGCGCGAGGCCGATCTGGCTGATCGCATCCCGGTGGGCCGTCTAGGCACGGTTCAGGACGTCACCAACGCATTTCTGTTCTTTTGCGACCCAGCCAGCAGCTTTGTCACCGGGCAAACCCTGTTTGTCTGTGGTGGGTCCAGCATTGGCAGCTTGTCGTTGTGAGCGGTGAAAATATGCATTTGCATACATTTACCTTGATCGCCGGTATTCTGCATGACAGACTGGCAGGGGCCAAAGTGGCGTAACCTGATCTGGACTAACACGCATGACCGGCAGTGCAAAACCAAAATACGAACCGCCGCTGCAACTGGGCGATATTGGCCTGAACAATTTTGCCCCCTACCTGATGAACCGGATCATCGGGCGTTATAATGCCTCGCTGCGCGATGAAATGGCGGCGCTGGGTGTGACCACGCCGAAAATCCGCGCGCTGGCAGTTCTGTCAGTACATTCCGGCCTGCTGATCCGCGATCTGGCGGTCTATGCGGTGGTCGAACAATCCACCCTCAGCCGGGCACTGGATGCGCTGGCGGCAGACGAATTGGTGCGCCGGGTGCCGGACGCCGATGACAGCCGGGCGGTGCGCATTCACCTGACGGAACAGGGGCGGGCGGTGTTTGACCGGCTTTGGCCGCATATGGCCAATACGTTTGAAAACATGTTCGCCGATATCGATCCGGACGAACAGCGCGCCTTTGTTGGCACGCTGCAAAAGATCCTTGGCAATACCCGCCTGCACGACATCTAAAGGGGCACGACGGTGGCGGAACGATCATTCAAGGCCGAGGTTCAGCACCTGCGCAAAGGCCAGGGCGACACCCTGACATGCGAAGGTATTCTGGCGATCACCAAGGCGCTGCTGGAAAACGGCGTGGGTTATGTCGGCGGCTATCAGGGCGCGCCTATCAGCCATTTGATGGATGTGCTGGCCGATGCGCAGGACGTTCTGGGCGAATTGGGCGTGCGCTATGAGGCCAATGCATCCGAGGCCGCCGCCGCCGCCATGCTGGCCGCATCCGTGCATTATCCCATCCGGGGCGCGGTGACGTTCAAAGGCCCTGTTGGCGTCAACGTGGCATCTGATGCTTTGGCCAATCTGGCGTCTTCCGGGGTGACGGGTGGCGCGCTGATTATCGTCGGCGAGGATTACGGCGAAGGGTCGTCGATCATGCAGGAACGCAGCCACGCCTTTGCGATGAAATCGCAGTTCTGGCTGCTGGATCCGCGCCCCAACCTGCCGTCTATCGTCAAGG
>JBLINN010000249.1:0-6460 GCA_047639325.1 Paracoccaceae bacterium
GCTGCGGCGCACGGGCTGAGCAGGCCGAAGCAGCGTCATTTCCCAGTGTCCATCTGCCGTCGGTGTGACGGATGGTATTGGCGCGAAACTGACGGGCATGACAGCACCTCCAATACTCAGCGGTCACCGGATCGCCAACTAGACAGGCCTTTATACCACCCCTTTTCGAAACACGGTATGTTCTTGGGTGTAGAAATGCATCGTGGAGGGCCCATTTGATCCACCAACCCCAAGGGATGAATTCTTAACACCGACAAAGGGTGCATGGTCTTCTGGAAAGCTGCCACAGTTGACGTGGATCATGCCGCTTTCAGCCTCTGCGATGAATCGATCCGTCATCGGTGTTTGTTCCGAATACAGGCAGGCAGACAGGCCAAATTCGACGTCATTGCAGATATCCAGCGCCTCGTCTGGCGTGTCATAAGGTATGATCGCCAGAACTGGGCCAAAGACCTCTTGGCGAGCGACTTCCATGTCCGCAGTCACATTTGACAGGATCGTCGGGGCATAGAAATAGCCGCCGTTCTGTTCGATTGTGGTGCCGCCTGCGGCGACAGTTGCCCCTGCCGCGCGGGCGCGGTCGACAAAACCGGCCACGTCGTTGCGGGCTTTTTCGCCCATCAGCGGGCCGATCGTTGTGCTGCCGTCCAGGCCATCGCCAACTTTGGCAGCCTTTGCACGTTTGGCCAGACCTGCGACCACTTCGGCCTCAAGCGCGCGCCTGACAATGACCCGACTGACGGCCGTGCAGCGTTGGCCGCAGACTGCAAAGGCGGCCATGTAGATTTGATCCAGAGCCGCCTCCAGATCGCTGGCGTCGTTCAGGATCGCCGGGTTCTTGCCGCCCAATTCAAGGCTGATCTCGGCCAGATTTGCCGCCGCCGCCTGGGCCACGATACGCCCGATTTGGACTGACCCGGTAAAGCTGATGGCGTCAACGCCCTTGGCCGCGGTCAAAGCGGTACCCAGATTGCCCGAGCCATAAGCGATTTGAAACAGCCCCTTGGGCAATGTCGCATTGGCAACCTCTTGCATGATAAAGGCCGCGCCCGGCGTGCTGATGGAGGGTTTCAGAACCATCGCGTTGCCATAAAGCAAGGCCGGGATGGTTTTGCGAATGGGGGTGCTGAACGGAAAGTTCCAGGGATTGATGCCCACGATCACACCGCGTGGGCGGCGGGTGGAATAGGTCACCGTGCCGGGCCTTTGCGAGGGGAGCCTTTCGCCGATGGCCGCAAAGGCGCGGCGGGTGGTGGCCCGACCTTCGCCCAGGGCTTTGGCGACTTCGCCGCGTGATTCACCGATCACCTTGCCCATTTCACGGGTGATGGCGCGGGCAATATCTTCGGCGCGCGCCTCTAGCCCGTTGAGGAATGCATCGACGATCTTGCCGCGTTCTGGCTGCGGCACCTTTGCCCAGTCGCGCTGTGCGGCGCGGGCTGTGGCCATCATTGCGGGCACGTCATCGGGCGACAGGGTCGGATAGGTGCCAACGATTTCGGACGGGTTTGCGGGGTTTTTTATTTCTACGGGCATTGGATTTCCTTCGGCAATATTGGGGCAGGGGGCAGAATATGGTTCTTTCGTCAGGTCAAAAACTCGTCCAGCCTTCGCCGCCCGGCGATCAGGTCGGTCACGGTTTCCTTATCAAGTTCTGGCCAGTCGGCGGGTACCTCTGAAACGGGTGGCAGACGCAAACGGCCTTTGGTGGCGTCAACGCCTTGGGCGCGCACAAACCGCGCCTCGTCGCCTGTGCGGGCGATGAAATCCCATTGAGGCGCCGCCCCGGGCGTTGATTTGATCACTTTGCGCTGTTGCTGGCTTGTCAGCACGCGTCTGGCCAACGCTTCGGGATCCCAGTCGGTCAAGGCAAGCGCCTGCAAATCGGCCAGAACATCGGCAAATTGCGGGTCGGTGGCCAGATTGGCGCGCTCATGCGGGTCGGCATTGAGGTCATACAACAGCGGCGGGTGACCGTGGGTATAGATGAGCTTGAACCGCCCCTTGCGCAGCATCCGGCAAGGCACGCAGGGTCCGATCGCCAGATAATCGCTGATTGCGACATCGAGCCATGGCGCCGAAATCGCGGACATCAGCGGCAGCACGCTTTGCCCGGCCAAATCAGGATGGTCAGCCCCGGCAAGGTCAAGAAATGTCGGCAGCAGATCGACCAATGACACCACCTTGTCACAGCGGTCGCCGCCTTTGACACCGGGAACCGAGGCGATGAAGGGCACATGCGCAGACCATTCCCAAAAGGCCTGTTTGAACCACATGCCGCGTTCGCCCAGCATTTCGCCATGGTCAGACACGAAAAACACCGCTGTGTTGTCGCGCTGGCCGGTCTTTTCCAGCGTATCCAGGATGCGCCCAACCTTGTCGTCGATATAGGAAATCATCCCGTAATAGGCGTGACGCGCCGCCATCAAATGCGCTTGCGTTACCTTGTGCCTGTGGCGACCATGGGCAAAAAACAGTGCTTTGGAGTGATAATCCAACGCCTCGAACGGCAGCGTTCCGACACTCGGCTCATCAATGTCGTGGGCGTCATATCGATCCCAGTATTCCTGACTGACGGTGAAAGGCGTGTGCGGACTGGTAAAGGAAATGATCTGAAAGAACGGCTGGTGGTCGGGTTCGCGCGCACGATCATACAGGCTTTGAATGGCCGCGTGTTCGACCTCGTCGTCATAATCTTCCTGCATTGTGCGGATGCAGGGACCGGCCTCGACCACACCATTCAGGGCGGTGCCCGACGGCACAAACGCGGGGCCGGCCTGCCAGTCTGAAATCCACTGGAAATTGGCCGGGTAGACGTCGGTGACGGTGCGTTGATTGAACCCGTGTTCCTGATCCGGCCCGATAAAGTGCATCTTGCCGCAAAGTTCCGTCCAATAGCCGCTGTGGCGCAGATAATGCGCCATTGTCGGCACCGAGCTGGGCAATTCATTGGCATTGTCAAACACGCCGATGTCGGGGGACAATAACCCGGTAAGCATGGATGCGCGGCTGGGCACACACAGCGGATTGTTGGAATAGGCGTTTTCAAACACCGTTCCGGACGCGGCGAGGCGTTCAAGGTTTGGTGTCTTGCAAACCGTGTTGCCATACAGGCTTAGGGCATGGGCGGCCAATTGGTCGGCCATGATCAGAATAATGTTGGGGCGTGCGTTGGCAGGCATCACAGTTTTTCCTCTGCTATGACGGCGTTGCGCAGCGGCACGTCTTTCAGGATCATGCTGGCGCCTTTGTCGCCAACCATCAGCGTGGCGGCATTTGTATTGGCGGATGTAATCTTGGGCATCACGGAGGCGTCGATCACCCGCAGACCTTCGACACCGCGCACCCGTAGATGTGGGTCCAGCACGGCGCTGCTGTCGCTGCCCATTCGGCAGGTGCCGACGGGGTGAAACACCGTGCCGCCCATGGTGCGGACAGCGTCAAGGATTTTCGCGTCGGTTTGCCGGTCTTCACCGATCACTGTTTCTGCGTCCCAAAGCGGACGAAAGGCCGGTTGGGCGTGGATTTTCCGCAAAAGCTTGATCCCGTCGACCATGACATTGCGGTCCAGTTCAGTGGACAGGTAATTCGGCGCTATGCGGGGCTGGATGGTCGGATCGGGCGACTGGATGTGCACCGAGCCACGGCTTTCGGGATGGCATTGCCAGAAGGAGGCGGTAAAGCCCGAGTACCTGTGCAGCGGCGTTCCGGGCTTGTCCACCGACAGCGGCATGACATTGAACTGAATATCCGGCCGGCCGAGGGTGGCGTATCTCGTGCAGGCTCCGCCGCCCACCTGACCGGCACCGACAGTCAGCGGGCCGGTGCCTTTGAGCATCCAGTCCAACCCCATCTGCGCCAGCTTGAGCGGGTTGCGCACATCATCATTCAACGAGATTTTCTGGTTCAGCTTTAGAAGCAGCCGGATTTGGTAGTGATCTTGCAGATTTTCGCCAACCTCGGGCGAGTCCAGCAAGACCCGGATGCCCTGTTCTTTCAGGACAGCGGCGGGGCCGATGCCGGACAGTTGCAGGATTTGTGGCGATTGCAGCGCGCCCGCGCAAAGGATGACCTCGCGACGGGCTTTTGCGCTGTGGCTGCGCCCTTGGGTGGTCCATGTCACACCTGTTGCGCGGCCATTTTCAATCTCGACGCGGCTGACAAGCGCACCTGTCACCAGCGTCAGATTGGGCCGCTTGAGGGCAGGGCGCAGGAAGGCCGTCGCTGCACTCGCGCGCAGGCGACTGCCAATGCTCAGGTGATAGGCCCCGACGCCATGGGTGGTCTCACCGTTGAAATCATCGTTGGCGGGCAACCCATATTGCTGGGCCGCCGCGAGCCAGGCGCGGCAGGCGGCATTGTCATTTCGCAACCGCGACACCGGCAGATCCCCGTCGCGCCCGTGAAACCGATCCGCGCCGCCGTCAAAGCGTTCCAGTTGCCTGAAATGCGGCAAGACATCGTCAAAGGACCAGCCTTGGGCGCCCAGCGATTGCCAGTCGTCGAAATCTTCGTGCTGCCCGCGGATATAAATCAATCCGTTGATCGAACTTGAACCGCCAACGATCCGGCCGCGTGGCCAGGCAATTCCACGGTGGCCATCACCCTCGGACGGCTCCGTTTCAAAGACCCGGGAAAACCGGGGGTCATAGATTGTCTTGAAATAACCGACCGGCAGTTTAAGCCAGAAATTCCGATCTTGCCGGCCGGCCTCCAGTACCAAAACCTTGCAATCGGGGTCGGCAGACAAGCGGTTTGCAAGAACTGAACCCGCAGAGCCTGAGCCGACAATGATGAAATCATATTCGGGCAGACTCATCCGACCACCCCCCTGCCTACGCCTGATGCCAGCAAGACAGCAAACCGATTTGCAACGCCCAGCCCGGGTTCATCGGACAGGGTTATCTGCCCGTTTGTGATGGTGGGCGAAAACAGATCGCCGCGCAATGCGTTGTCGTTTGAGTCGATTTCCAGCATTCCGCCCCCTCCGACAGCCGCCAGCAGATGCGCCGATGCTGCAAGACCGACACCACCGCCCAGATAATGCGGGCAATACCGTTTGCCTGCGGCGATGATCTTTTGGGCCACGGGCAAGACGCCGCTGATCCCGCCCCATTTGCACAGATCGGGCTGGATGACGCCAAAGCAATTGCCGGTGATCCCGTCGTCAAATTCCTGCGCATTGATCATGTTTTCACCGGCGGCCAGCGGGATAGAGGATGCGTCTGCCAGCTTTTGCCATTCTTCGGTCGGGCGATCTGCCATCATGGGTTCTTCCAACCATTTGATCGGGTAAGGCGCCAGATTGGGCAAACTCGTCAGGGCCTGATCCAGTGTCCAGGCCTGATTGGCGTCGACCATAAAGGAGTCCTGAGGTCCGAGGGCTGCACATATCTGTTGGATGTTCTGCAAATCGCCCTGACGGTCAAAGCCGATTTTCAACTTGAACGCGCGATAGCCTTCGTCGCGGCAGCGTTGCACGGTTTTGGCGGCATTGCCCGGATTGATGCCGCTGGCATAAACCGGGATCGTCGCGTCGTGCCCCCCCAGCAGACGGAACAGCGGCAGGTCTGCGCGGCGCGCGACCAAATCCCAAAGGGCCACGTCGATTCCCGAAATGCTTTGTGCAATCGGCCCGGGTTCACCCGACTGAATTGCCAGTCGTGCAAACCTGTCCGTCAGGGACGCAAAACACGCGGCAAGACTGTCAAACGATGCGCCCAGAAGCGCGGGAAAAATCGCGGTTTCCAAAAGGCGGGCGCGATGTTCGGCCCCACAGGCCGGGAAATTGCACCAGACTTCGCCCAGGCCTTTGTTGCCGTCGCTGTCTGTCAGCTCTACAAACACCGCCGGACGGTCGTACATGGTGCCAAACGAGGTTTGCACGGGCACCGGGCAGGGCACCCGCAGCGTGATTGCACTGGCTTTGGCGATGGTGAACGACGTATCGACATGCCCGTAATCAGGCGAAACAAATTCAGGCATTAGACGTTTCCTTTTCGTGCAGATCGAAACGCTCGAACATTTCTTGCGGCGCGTCGCAGGCTCGCATCAGGCGGATCATTTCGGCAACCAATCTGGATTCTATGGCAGGGTCGTCAATCGGCGCGGTTTGACCGGGATCGGTGTGTAGATCGTAAAGGCGCGTTTGGGTGTCTTCAAAATTCATACCCTGAACTTCGATGGCCTCTCCGGCGTCGTTGGTGCGCGGTTTGAGTTTCAGGACAGGCACGCCCTTGGTAAAGTCAAACGGCGCGGCCAGCGTGGCGCCAAGCAATTCGTCGATCGCAAAGCGCGAGGTCATGCGCGTGGGCATCAACGTGTATTCATAAAGCCCCTGGGCTGTCATGGATTTGGGGTAACGGTGGTACACATATCGCCCATCGGTAACATTGCAGGCGGCCCCAAAATAGCCAAAAAGCGCGGCATCGCGGATGTCATGGTCCTGTGCCATCAAAGG
>JBLINN010000250.1:0-6457 GCA_047639325.1 Paracoccaceae bacterium
GGGCGTCGTGCGGCTTATCATTTTCTGCGCCGCCACCCCGGCGACATGACCGACCCGGGTCTGGCGGGAGAAACTGTCCGGATCCCCGCTGTGGACATTATCCATATCATTGATCCGGTCGAGGCTGGCCAATTGCGCGGCGTGTCGCGTTTTGCTCCGGCCATTGTGAAGCTGTTCACGCTCGATCTGTATGATGACGCCGAGCTTGAGCGCAAAAAGACCGCCGCGATGTTTGCCATGTTTATCACGTCCCCTGCCCCGGAAACCGCGCTGGAACCGACAGACGAGGATCTGGAAGTAGAACCCGGTCAGGTGGTGCGGCTTGACCCGGGCGAAGATGTCTCAACACCCGCTACACCGGATTCTGGCTCCACCTATGAGCCATTTCAATACCGCACCCTGCTGCAGATATCGGCAGCACTTGGCATTCCCTACGGGTATCTGACCAACGATACCGCGAAAGGAAACTTCTCCAACACTCGCATCTCGCTGGTGGATTTTCGCCGCCGCATCTCGGCCTGGCAACACGGTGTTCTGGTTTATCAGATGTGCCGCGCGGTCTGGACCCGCTGGATGGATATGGCCGTTCTATCCGGGGCGCTGGAATTGCCCGACTATGACGCAAAACACCGCCAGTATCAGGCCTGCATGTGGCTGCCCACAAAATGGGACTGGGTTGATCCGATGAAGGATGCTTCCGCTGAAATCCTGCAGATCGAGGCCGGGTTGAAATCCCGCACCCAAGCCCTGTCGGAACGCGGATACGACGCCGAACAGGTCGAACGTGAAATCGCCGCAGAGCGCAAACGCGAATTATCGCTGGGTCTGGATTTTCGCAGGCCTGGATCGCCCGCGCAAGCACCAGGTCAGGCGCCCGGTCAGAGTAATGCGCAGAACAGCGATTCAGATGATCGCAGCGAAGATGCCGATCAGGAAACATCAGAACGCCAGGCTGAAAGGGAGACAGAGGAATGATGCATTACGCCCGGATCGCGCAGCGCGCATTCAACACACCCCTGATGGTGGAGCCCTCCAAGGCGCTGGCATTTCTCTCCGGGCTGGGGCCTCGGATTGCCGGTCGGCAAATCACCTTCCAAAGTGGCGATCTGGCTGAAACTGATGTCGTACAAGCCGCCCTGCCAGCCCACGCGTCGCTCATCGGGCGCGGTAATGCCGAGGGCCAACCGAACGACACCCAACCGTTCACACTGGTTGGTGGCATTGCGCTGATCGAGATTGCGGGCACGCTGGTGCATCGCGGCGCCTGGATCGGCCAGTCCTCGGGGCTGACGTCTTATGAGGGCATCACAGCACAAATTGACGCCGCTGTCGCAGATCCACAGGTTCGCGGCATTGCGCTTGAAATCGACAGCTTTGGCGGCGAGGTCGCCGGAGCCTTTGATCTGGCTGATCGGATCCGAGCGGCGCGGGAACTCAAGCCCATTCATGCCTTTGTCGCGGAGAACGCACTTTCCGCAGGTTATGCACTAGCGTCGCAAGCGGATCGCATTATCCTGCCGCGCACCGGTGCCGTTGGCAGCATCGGTGTGGTGACCCTTCATACCGAGATGAGCGGCATGCTGGAGCAAAAAGGTGTCACCGTCACGCTGGTGCATGCGGGGGCGCATAAGATCGACGCCAATCCCTACGAGCCACTGCCTGAAGCAATCCGCGCGCGGATGCAGGCCGAACTGGAAGGTTTGCGGACCTTGTTTGCCCAAACCGTTGCCGCCGGTCGTGGCAACCGGTTGGACGTACACGCCGCGCTGGATACCGAAGCTGGTGTTTTACGAGGAAATGAGGCCGTAGCCGCTGGACTAGCCGATGCAGTTGCGGATCCGCGCAGCGCTTTCCGGGCCTTCGCCGAAAGCCTTCACAACGGCGCAATCCCGATCTCGCGCACAGCAATTAACGCACATCCATCCACTCCACGAAAGGAAACTTCAATGAACGCAGTCACAAATCCCAGCAATGAAACGGATACCAAAGCCCCCGCATTGCAACCGGAAACACAGCAAGCGGAAACAGAGGCGGTCTTGCCGAATACTGCAACGCCACCGAATCCACCCGAACCCGCGGTGCCAAACCCCGCTCCTAAAACCGCCCCGACAGTTTCTGCCGATGCCATCCGCGCGGAAGCCGCAGAAGTCGCAGAGGTCTGCGCGCAAGCAGCAAAGCTCGGGGTTGCGATCGACGCCGCCGACGCGGTGAAACGTGGCCTCAAACCCGAAGCCCTGCGCGCTCAGGTGCTCGAGAACCTAGCCGCACAAAGTGATGCCACCTCAATTGTGGCAAGCGCGCCTGCGGCAGCCGCTGCGAAAGACAGCCCGCTTATCGCCGCCGCCAAACAGGCCGCAACCGACGCAACACGCTGACAATCGCGGCAAACCCCTACCCCACCTACCCTTCATTATCTACGGAGTCTGATCCATGACCGTCCTCACCCAACCGCCCGGCATGGGCGATGTCCTCAAATACGAGGTCAACCCAAACTATACCCGCGACACTATCACCCTCTTGGCCGGCATGCCCTATCCCGTGGGCTCTGTCCTCGGGCGCATTACGCTGAGCGCCAAATATACCCTTGCCAGTGACGGCGGCACGGATGGCGCTGAAACCGCCGCCGCCGTTCTGCTCTATTCGGTTGATGCGACGCTGGCGGACGCCGAGGGCATTGTTCTAACGCGTGGCCCTGCGATCGTCTCACGCGCCGGACTTGCTTACGGCGCCACCGTTGATGACGCGGCGAAAATCACCACCAAAATCACCGAACTGGCAGCACTGGGCATTATTGCCCGCGACGCTGCCTGATCACCCCAAATTATCCGCTACTTTTTCTTTTCCGGAGTCCCCCATGACCATCACCCGCAATCCCTTTGATGCCGGCGGCTATTCGCTGGCTGAAATGACCCAGGCCATTAACATCCTGCCCAACCTCTATACCCGTCTTGCGCAGATCGGCCTGTTCCGCTTTGAGGGAGTCACCCAGCGCAGTATCGTCATCGAACAGCACGAGGGTGTGCTGAGCCTGTTGCCGTCGGTTCCGCTCGGGGCTCCCGCCACCGTCGGCACCCGCGAGGGTCGCTCGATGCGATCCTTCGCCCTGCCATGGATCCCGCATGACGACGTTATTCTGCCCTCTGATGTTCAGGGCATTCCGGCAATCGGAATGTCCGATACCGCTGACCCACTGCTGACAGTCATGCAACGCAAACTTACCCTGATGCGTCGCAAGCATGCCCAGACACGAGAATACATGGAAATGAATGCCCTGCGCGGTATCGTGAAGGACGGGGCGGGCACCACGCTTTACAATTACTTCACCGAGTTTGGTCTGGCGCAGATCGCGGTGGACTTTGTGCTGGGCACAACCGGAACCAATGTTCAGGGCAAGGTTCGCACCACATTGCGCAGCATCGAGGACAATCTCCTTGGAGAAACCATGACCAGCGCATATGCGCTTGTCAGCTCGGAATTCTTCGACAAGCTGATCTCGCACTCCAAAACCGCGGATGCCTACAAGTTTTTTTCGGCAACTGGGGGTCAGCCTCTGCGCGACGACATGCGGCGCAACTTCCCCTTCGCCGGTATCCTGTTTGAAGAATACAATGGTAGCGTTACGCTATCCAATGGCAGTGCCGAGCGGCTGATCCCGGCTGGCGAAGGCATCGCCTTTCCACTGGGCACGTTTGACACGTTTACGACTTACGGTGGACCGGCCAACCTGCTGGAAGCCGCCAATACTGTTGGCTTGCCGCTTTATGCCCGCCAGCATCTGGATGAAAAGGGCCGCTGGATTGATCTGATGACCGAGGCTTCGGTCCTGCCGGTTAACAAACGTCCCGCTCTTGCGGTGCGGCTGTTCTCCTCAAACTAAGGCCGGTGACATGAACGCCTTTGTCGCCGCGATCGATTTGCTGTTCGCTGATCCCAATCTTGGCCGTGAGGCCTGGCACCGGGATGGTGAGGGCCAGTTCACCAAGGTTCGGGTGATCCTGAAAAGCCCTGATGATGTAGTGGGATTTGGGGAAGCGCGGATCTGGTCTGAAACCACGATTGTGGATATACGCGTCAGTGAGCTTTTGGAACCGCGCCCCGGCGACCAGCTAATCCTTGGGGAGGAGACCTTTGTTATCCAGGGCGAACCAAAGCGCGATCGCGAGCGCCTAGTCTGGACGCTGGATCTAAGGCCGGAAGGTTAAGCCTTAAATGAAGATCGACCTTTCAATCAGCCCCGACATTGTTGCCATGATGCGGGCGGAGTATTTGGCGGGTGAGAAGGCGGTCACCGCCGCCATGCGCCAGGCGGGAAGTGATTTGAAATCTGACTGGCGGGGGCAGATTGCGCAAGCTGGGCTCGGACACCGATTGGCGCGCAGCATTCGCAACAAGACCTATCCCGAACGGGGTGAGAGTCTGGATGCAGCGGCTTTTATCTGGTCAAAGGCGCCAAAGATCATCCACGCGCATGATCGTGGCGTACTGATCAGATCAAAGAACGGGTTTTACCTGGCGATCCCGACCGAGGCTGCTGGCAAGGGTCGTGGTGGTGCGCGCCTGACACCAGGCGAATGGGAGCGCCGCCGCGGTATGCGCTTGCAGTTCATTTACCGCCGGAACGGGCCGAGTTTGCTGGTGGCGGAAAAGGCGCGGATCAACACGCGCGGGACGGCCATAGCATCGCGCTCCAAAACCGGGCGTGGTCAAGTTACGGCGCCTATATTCCTCCTGGTGCCGCAGGTGAAATTGCGCAAGCGGCTTGATTTGATGCGGGATGCGGAGCGGGTGGCGGAGGCCATACCGGGGTTTATTGTGGCGAATTGGGTGGACGGGTGATCTTGATGAAATTCACCGTTGCGGGACTTTACGAAATCTCCAAGCCTTTGACCCAACTGGCGCGAACGGCCGAGGTTGTGTGAAAACTCAGTCTCGTAATCTCTGTCGTTGAGCTCGTTTTGAGCCCCTGTGTAAAAGTTTCCCCAGAAGCGCGACAGAATACACCCAACGGGTGTTTTTGGTGGATTTTGTTGGACGTCTAGAGTTTTCACACAGCCTCGGCCCAAACCTGCCGTTTACCTGACTTCTCTCCGGTACTGTATAGTTTGCGAAAGCGGACATTCGTTCATGGGCGCTGCATTTAGCCACAGCAGGCGACCGAATCGAGCCGGAATGGGCGATATTGCGGCGTTCTTGCCCATTGCCTAGCGTAACAATAATGATGGACGCGGGCTTTGTGTATACTTATGTGGGGCCATGAACAACGCTGCCTCATCCACGGACCACATTCTGACTGGCGTCGCACTGATGCTGGGGTTTTGCTTGACCGCTCCCTTGCTCGATGTGGCGGCTAAGCTCGCGTCGGATAGCGTGCCGGTCGGACAGATTACGGCTGCACGCTTTTTCGTGCAGTGCGCTCTTATGGCACCGTTTATCTTGGTAATGGGACTATCGTTACGCGTGCCTCATGGACACTGGTTGGCGCTGCTGCTGCGCGCGGTGTTTTTGTGTGTCGCGACGTTCTGCTTCATCGCTGCTATCCGAGTGATGCCACTTGCTGATGCGTTGGCGATTGTATTTGTAGCCCCGTTCATTGTGCTGCTTGTCGGCAAGTTCTATCTAGACGAAGATGTTGGCCCGCGCCGCGTCGGGGCGGCTATTGTCGGGTTTGTCGGTGTCTTATTTGTGATCCAACCCAGTTTCGCAGCATTTGGCGCTGTTGCGCTGTTTCCGCTTGGTACGGCAGTCGCTTTCGCTTCCTATATTCTTGTGACAAGAGGGCTGTCGCGCAAGATTCATCCGGTAACCATGCAATTCTACACAGGTCTGATCGCCAGCTTGATTTGCATCCCAGTGATGATATTGGCCCAAGGCTCTGGGTCTGAGCTGCTTGATCCGGTTTGGCCAATAGGCATTGCATGGCTGTGGCTCCTGGGAGTTGGTTTTTTTGCCACTTTTAGTCATATGATGATGACCTATGCTCTGTCGCTAGCACCTTCGGCCACGTTGGCCCCTCTGCAGTATCTGGAGTTACCCGTGGCTACCTTGTTCGGATATATGGTTTTCCACGATTTCCCTAACGCTCTGAGCCTGATCGGCATTGGCATCATCATCAGCACAGGGCTGTACATGATACACCGTGAAAGGGTCACAGCCAGAACGCTGATCACCGAACGCGCAGCCCCTCCGATTTGAGACGTCAGGTACTCACGGCCGAGGCTGTGTGAAAACTCAGTCTCGTAATCTCTGTCGTTGAGCTCGTTTTGAGCCCCTGTGTAAAAGTTCCGCCAGAAGCGCGACAGAATACACCCAACGGGTGTTTTTGGTGGATTTTGTTGGACGTCTAGAGTTTTCACACAGCCTCGGCCCTTAGCTGTCCTTGGTGGTCATCGCAGCAGAGGTATGCTCTGAGTTCTTAGCGGACTCTAATTTTTTATTGACGGGCACGGATACCAGGGGT
>JBLINN010000251.1:0-6451 GCA_047639325.1 Paracoccaceae bacterium
CATCGCCGGCGCCGTAATGGCGACGACGGCTTATGCCGCTGATCTGGTGATTGGCGTAAGCTGGTCGAATTTTCAGGAAGAGCGCTGGAAGACCGACGAAGCCGCGATCAAGGAGGCACTGGCAGAGCACGGCGCAACTTATATCTCGGCTGACGCGCAAAGCTCGTCCGCCAAGCAGCTGTCGGATGTGGAAAGCCTGATTGCCCAAGGCGCCAATGCGCTGATCATTCTGGCGCAAGACGCTCAGGCGATTGGCCCAGCCGTGCAGGCCGCCGCTGACGAAGGTATTCCGGTGGTTGGCTATGACCGCCTGATCGAAGACAGCCGCGCCTTTTACCTGACATTCGACAATGTCGAAGTGGGCCGGATGCAGGCGCGCGCCGTTTTTGCCGCCATGCCTAAGGGCAATTATGTGATGATCAAAGGCTCGCCCACCGATCCCAACGCGGACTTTCTGCGCGGTGGCCAGCAAGAGATCATCCAGGCGGCCATCGATGCCGGTGACATCACCATCGTCGCCGAAGCCTATACTGATGGCTGGTTGCCCGCCAACGCTCAGCGCAACATGGAGCAAATCCTGACCGCGCAGGACAACAAGGTGGATGCCGTGGTTGCGTCGAATGACGGCACGGCTGGTGGCGTTGTGGCGGCCCTGACGGCACAAGGCATGGAAGGTATCCCGGTTTCGGGTCAGGACGGCGACTATGCCGCGCTGAACCGCGTCGCCAAGGGGCATCAGACCGTGTCTGTCTGGAAAGACGCCCGCGAACTGGGCAAGGCTGCTGGTCAGATTGCCGTTTCACTGGCCAAAGGCACCGGAATGAACGCCATTGGTGGCGCAAAATTCTGGACCTCGCCGGGTGGCACCAAGCTGAACGCCATGTTCCTTGAGCCGATGCCGGTGACCAAGGAAAACCTGAGCGTTGTGGTTGATGCCAAGTGGATCACCAAGGAAACCCTGTGCCAGGGCGTTACCGCGGGTCCAACACCCTGCAACTAAGCCGGGTCTGATACCACCATTCAAAACTTTGCCCTGTTCCGGCCCCAAGCGCGCCGGGACAGGGCCCATAGATGGCACAGGAATCCCATGACAGATTCAGAGGCGGGTTTGCCGCCGAAACCAGTGCGCAAGAACATCGTTCAGGTGCTGGAACTTGACCTGCGGCTTTTGGGCATGGTCGGCGCCTTTGCAATCCTTTGCATCGCGTTTGATCTGGCCACCGGTGGGAGGTTCCTGACCCCGCGCAACATATTCAACCTGACGATCCAGACGGTGTCGGTTGCGATCATGGCCACCGGAATGGTGTTTGTCATTGTCACCCGCCATATCGACCTGTCGGTCGGCGCTTTGCTGGCGACCTGTTCGGCGGTGATGGCAATGACCCAGACGCAGGTGTTGCCCAACATGTTGGGCCTAGATCTGGGCCACCCACTGATCCCGTGGATCACTATCGCCATCGGCCTGCTGACTGGCACATTGATAGGCGCGTTCAATGGCTGGCTGATCGGCTATCTGACGATCCCGGCCTTTATCGTCACACTGGGCGGGTTTCTGGCCTGGCGCAATGTCAGCTGGTATCTGACCAGTGGCAAAACCATTGGCCCGCTGGACCCTACATTCATGAAGTTCGGCGGCATCAGCGGCACGCTGGGCGCGACGGGGTCGTGGATTGTTGGCGTGCTGGCGTTGGCAGGGGCTTTGTATGGGCTGTACGGCGCGCGCCGTAACAAAAAGAAACACGGCTTTGCTGTCAAACCCCTGTGGGCCGAAGGGGTGATGGCCGCCATCACCACCGTCGCCATTCTGGGCTTTGTCGCCATCCTGAACGCCTATCAAGTGCCCGCGCGCAAGCTAAAGCGCATGTTCGAGGCGCAGGGCGAAGTGATGCCCGAAGGTTTTACAATGGCCTACGGCATTCCGATCTCGGTCTTGCTGCTGATCTTTGTGACCATCACCATGACCGTGCTGGCCCGGCGCACCCGGTTCGGGCGCTATATCTTTGCCACCGGCGGCAACCCCGACGCGGCAGAGCTGAGCGGCATCAACACACGCTGGCTGACGGTCAAGATCTTTGCCCTGATGGGCGCGCTCTGTGCGATATCGGCGGTTGTGGCTTCGGCCCGGCTGGCCAACCATTCCAATGATATCGGCACGATCGATGAATTGCGGGTGATCGCCGCTGCCGTGATCGGCGGCACAGCGCTGGCCGGTGGGGCAGGGACGATCTATGGCGCGATCCTGGGCGCCTTGATCATGCAATCGTTGCAATCGGGTATGGCCATGGTCGGCGTGGACGCGCCCTTGCAGAACATCGTGGTGGGGTCGGTGCTGGTGCTGGCTGTGCTGATCGACATCATCTATCGCAAACGCACCGGAGAGGCCTGATGGAACAGTCAAAACGCGCCGCTGGCGGAACCCCTTTGGTGGATATGCGCGACATGTGTATCTCGTTCGGCGGGGTGCATGCGGTGGATCATGTCAGCGTTGATCTTTACGCGGGCGAAGTTGTCGGCCTGCTGGGCCATAACGGCGCTGGTAAATCGACGCTGATCAAGATGCTGTCCGGGGCCTATCAGGCCGATGGTGGTGACATCCTGATCAACGGGGAAAAGGCGACAATCACCAACCCTCGCGACGCCCGCGCCTATAATATCGAAACGATCTATCAAACACTGGCGCTGGCCGATAATCTGGACGCTGCCAGCAATCTGTTTCTGGGGCGCGAGTTGGTCACGTCGCTGGGGTTGGTCGATGACGACGCGATGGAAAGCGAAACCCGCAAGATCATGGCGCGGCTGAACCCGAATTTCCAGAAATTCAGCAACCCGGTCTCGGCCTTGTCCGGCGGACAACGGCAATCGGTGGCAATTGCGCGGGCGGTCTATTTTGATGCCCGCATCCTGATCATGGACGAACCCACTGCCGCGCTTGGGCCGCATGAAACCCAGATGGTGGCGGAATTGATTGGTCAGCTGAAGGCCGACGGCATTGGCATTTTTCTGATCAGCCACGACATTCACGATGTGATGCAGCTGTGCGACCGGGCCAGCGTGATGAAAAACGGCAAGCTGGTGGGCACTGTGGATGTCGATGACGTCACCGATGATGATTTGCTGGGCATGATCATTCTGGGCAAACAGCCCGGCAGCAGCGCGGCCTAAGCGATGTCGCGGGTTTGCATTTGCTGCCGACACCGGGCGGACTTGGCCGGGTCATGACGCTTGTTGTGGCAGATGTGGGCGGCACCAATACGCGGATCGCGCTGGTTCAGTCGGACGGGGCAACGGCGCTGTCCCTGTCCCATATCGGGCGCTATGAAAACGACGAATTTGCCTCGTTTTACGAGGTTCTCAGCCGCTATTCAGCCGATCATCCTCTGCCAGCATTGCAAGGCGCCTGCTTCGCGGTTGCCGGCCCGGTCACGTCTACTTACGCTCAGTTGACCAACCGCAGTTGGGGCTTTGATGCCGCTGATATCGTCGCGGCCCTGCCTGCCGCTTTTGCCCCGCCAGTCGCGGCAGTGCATCTGGTCAATGATCTGGTTGCGCTAGGCTATGCCTTACCGGATTTGACGCCGGATCAACTGTTGCAAGTCCGGGCTTCGGATGGCGCGTCGGGACGGAACAATCAGGCGCTGGTGGCCGGGATGGGCACCGGGTTCAACGTGTGTATGGTCAAGATGGGCCGCACGGGCCCGACGGTGATCGAGGCCGAACTGGGCCATGCCAGCCTGCCCGCCAGCGTCCGCGACCCGCTTGTGGCCACCCTTGGCGACGGCGCGCGCCAGTTTGCCACCATCGAGGATTTGTTTTCGGGGCGGGGGTTAAGCCAAGTTTATCGGATCCTGTCCGGGGATGCTGACAAGAAAGGCCCGCAAATCCTGGCAGATTATGTGCCGGGCGGCCACGATCAAGCGACCCGCGCCGTGGATTTGTTCGCGCACTTGCTGGGCGTGTTCGCGCGTGAACTGGTGTTTCAATATCTACCCTTCGGCGGTATTCATTTTGCTGGCGGCGCGGCGCAGGGGGTTCTGGGATCGGCAGCGCAACAGGTGTTCCTGCAGGCCCTGAACACCCCCGGTCCCTTTGGCGATCATATTGCCCGGGTGCCGGTTCGTCTGATCACTGACGATACAGCCGCCCTGACAGGGGCCGCCCGGTTTGCGCGGGCGCAGGGTTGAGCGGGCGCAATTGACGAATTCCTGCGCGCCGCAACCGCCCGGAGCTTCCGGAAATTGGCCACACTCTTTCCGGCAGCGCAGAAACCGGGAATGGCCTGCCGAATAAGGCGTCCTGTGCGCCAATCAGACGCCACTGTAAGCGCTCGCAACACGTTGTTCTTGTTGAATAGGCCGTTCGCTTCTGATGGAGCCGTGCCGCCGAAGGTCCGAAAGGGTTCGGATAGCGATCCTTTATGGGTATTCGATTGTTTGTCGGTCCTGACCCGAAGGCGCCGCTTTTTGGTGGCTTGGGCTATAGCATCAGGGGTTTCTAACAATTTGGTAAAAATACATTTCTTTCATTTGCAGCGCCGGGCGGTGTTTCACCTTCAAGTGGCACAAGACAGGGCGAGTTCGGCGGAGAACGGCCAGTAGGTGGCGGTTATCTATAGGTGACTGATTTGGGGGGGAATGGCAGGGATATGTCGTGAAGCCCCTTATTTTTATGGTGCTGCTGCAGGGCATTGAAACCTAATATTTGGGGTGCCACGATAAAACAAATTTCAGGATTTCCCTTATTTTTATGAAATATTATCACCCAAGGTGTGCCATGGCGCATCGCCATATACTATATGTTGAGGGTGGATAGAAAAGGGGATGGGATTTGACTCGCGACCTGAACAAGTTAACTGCGGCGGCTACCAAAGCAGCGTCCCGGGCAAATTATCAGATGGCGGCGGCCTGTGGCTGAACAAACGCGACGACGGTGGCGCGCAATGGGTGCTGCGGGTTCATGTGCATGGGCGACGTCACGAAATGGGGCTTGGTCCTTTCCCCGAGGTTTCATTGAAAGAAGCGCGTAGCGCGGCAGATCAATGGCGCGGCATGGTCCGCCAAGGTTTGGACCCGATCAAGGAACGGGAACGCCAGCGGCGGGATGTGACTCGCAACATGCACTTACTCAAGGATATTGCGCTGGATGCCTTTGAAAGCCGCAAGGCCGAACTCAAAGGCGATGGCAAGGCAGGCCGCCGTTTTCCCCGCTGGAACTTCACATTCTGCCCAAGCTAGGCAAGGTGCCGGTGTCCGATATTGATCAGAGGGATATCCGCGACACGCTGGCCCCGATCTGGCACGACAAGGCCCACACCGCCAAAAAGGCGATGAACCGGCTTAGCATCTGTCTGCGCCACGCCGCTGCCTTTGGGCTTGAGGTGGATTTGCAGGCCACAGACAAGGCGCGCGCACTGTTAGGCAAGCCCCGGCACCTGACCCAGAATATCCCGGCGCTACCGTGGCAGGACGTTCCTGACTTCTATCAAAGCCTGAATGGCGGCACGATTGCCGAAATGGCCTTGCGCCTGCTTACCCTGACCGCTGTGCGGTCTTATCCGTTGCGGTTCCTGCATCTGGACCTGATCAAAGGCGATGTCTGGACCATCCCGGCAGAGGCCATGAAGGGGCGCAAAGGCGCGACCAGTGATTATCGGGTGCCGTTATCGGTCGAGGTAATGGCGGTGATCGAACGAGTTAAACCCTTTGCCCGCGACGGGTTCCTGTTTCCTGGCTTTCGCAAGGGCGTGATTTCGGATGCAACCATGTCGCGGTTCATGGATCGGCGCGGCATGGTGGAACGTCCGCATGGGTTCCGGTCCTCTTTCCGCGACTGGACAGCAGAGGCAACAAACACGCCGCGCGAAGTGGCCGAACCCTGCCTTGGCCACGTGTCAGGCGGCACAGTGGAACGGGCGTACCGGTGCACGGATTTTCTGGAGCAACAGCGGGCGTTGATGGAGAGGTGGGGGCAGTTACTTGCCAAGATTAATGAAAATGTCAGCTTGTTCACGGTACGACAGTGAGCAGCTGTCGTTGGCTTCGGTTCTTATCTACAGAGGTATTTGAGGCGGGCCTTTCAAATCAGACTTTAAGAGTTTTGGTCGGAATCCAGCCCTGGCATTTTCAGCTTTTAGGGAGGGCCTCTCAGAGCGAACTGTTAGGTGTAGGTGCGGTCGAGAGCCGCATGGAAATTCCCGCTATTGTAAGCGGCGTTTGGCGATATTCAGAAGCATTGGAACATTGCTCAAATGTCTCGAGCCGCTTTCTAGAAGGGCAAGCTGTCGCTGAAACCAGCGACTATCGCCAAGTTGTACTGATGCAACTCGAACGGTGTTTGTCAAACAAGTTGTCCGCCGATTTCTTGCGGCGTCTCTGATTTCAGGGGCGCCGGTTTCGCGTTCCGGGTTCAGCCAGACGGCTCCGGCGGGCTGCCAGTTGCGCGTCTTTCCTGACCA
>JBLINN010000252.1:0-6411 GCA_047639325.1 Paracoccaceae bacterium
GTGATTGTGATTGTGATTGTGACTGTGTCGGCAGGATATTACCTGCTTGCGGCCAATTCGGCAATCAACCGCACCGCCAGCGGGCGCGACATAGTGCGCGATTCCGACAGCGACATCCGGTCCAGCCGGTCGACAATTGCCGCCGCCGCTTCGAATGACCGGTCCATGTGATCCACCAGATAAGGGATGACATTTGGCTTTGGCGTGATCTGGCGGTCGTCAAACAGTTTTGCCAGCACAGCAGCCAGCAGCGCGTCATCGGGGGCGGGCAGGGCGACATGATTTGCCGCCTCGACCCGGCTTTGCAGGTCCGGCAGCGACAGGCCCCACAGGTTGGGCGCGCCCTGACCGGTCAGCAACAGCGCGTGGCCTTCGGCCAGCACCAGATTATGCAAATGGAACAGGGCGTTCTGGGCCGCTGTATCGCGGGCAATCTGCGGCACGTCCTCGATCACCACCGGGCCGCTGGCCAATCGCGGCACGTCGTCGTCGCCCAGATCGCGGGCCGCCACAATCACCGCGCCGGTCTGTGCCGCCCAGACATGCGCCAGATGGGTTTTGCCCGATCCGGCAGGGCCGGACAGCGCCAGCTTGCGATTGCTCCAGCTGATGGTTGCATCAATCATCGCAACAGCCAGCGCATTGGCGGGCGAGACAAAAAAGTCATCCCGACCCAGCGCCGATTTGGCGGGCAGATCAAAGCTTAGCTGCTGTGGCACGGTTATGGCGCGTCCCGGCGTTGGTCGTTCAGGTGCTTGTCGTTCGCGTGGTGTTCGCCTTGGTACAACCGGCTGGCCAGATATTGGTCTACCGCGAACCGGATGACGACGCCCAAGGCGGCGGCCATCGGCACCGCCACCAGCATGCCGACAAACCCAAACAGCGTGCCAAACACCGACAAGGCCAGCAACAGCCAAACCGGGTGCAACCCGACCGAGTTGCCAACAAGTTTTGGCGTCAAAAAGTTACCCTCGACCACCTGACCGATGACAAAGATCACCGCCACCATCCCGATCGAGCTCCAATCGCCCCAGAACTGGAACAAAGCCAGCCCAATCGCCAGCGCCCCGCCAATCACCGCACCCAGATAGGGGATGAAGGTGACCAGCCCGGCTATAAACCCAACAGCCAGGCCAAATTGCAGCCCCACCAGCATCAGCGTCACAGCATAATACGTGCCAAGGATCAGGCACACCGTGCCCATGCCCCGGATGAACGACGCCAGGGTGGCGTCAATCTCGCCCGCCAGCCGCCGGATCACCGGCGCGTGATCGCGCGGCAGCATCTCGTCAACCCGTGCAATCATCCGGTCCCAATCCAGCAGCATATAAACCGACACCACCGGCACGATCACCAGCAACAACACGACATTCAGCAGCGACAGGGCCGATCCCAGCACGCCTTCCAGCAACAAGCCGCCCTTGTCCTTAAAGGCCTCGCCAATGGAAATCAGTGCCTTTCGGGTGGTCGAATCTTCGTCCAGCAAGGCCGGGAAACGTTCGTTCAGAAAGGCCTGAAGATCGCGAAACAGCTGTGGCATGATGTTGATCAGATCAACCATTTGCGAAATCAGTGCCGGCAGCACGGCCAGCGCCATCACCACAAAGATCAATAGGGCCGCAATGGTGATCACCCCGGTGGCCGCCGTCCGCGACAGGCCTGCGCGTTCCAGCCGGTCTGCCACAGGGTCGATGAAATAGGCAATCGCGCCGCCCAGCACAAAGGGCAGCAGCACATTGCCCAGCAGCCACATCACAACAACGAATACCCCTGCCGTGATACCCCAGTATTTCAGCTGTTTATTTCTTTGATATGCCATCATTCTTCCGGTGTTTGTAAACTGCATCGCCGATGCGCGGCCCGCATTCAAGGGGTGTTCTAACAAACAGACCCTTGGTTATGATCATACCAGCGGGCGTGTCGGTTGCCACTGCGTTTTTGCACCCGCTTGTGCGGCGCTGCCCAAGCCGCTAGACCGGGCGTGATCTGAAATCATCGAAAAGATACAACCCATGCGCCTGACCCGTTATTTTCTGCCGGTTCTCAAAGAAAACCCCTCCGAGGCCCAGATTGTCAGTCATCGGCTGATGCTGCGGGCTGGCATGATCAAACAATCCAGCGCCGGGATCTATTCCTGGCTGCCGCTGGGGTTCAAGGTGTTGCGCAAGATTGAAAACATCGTGCATCAGGAACAGGCGCGCGCCGGGCATATCCCGATGCTGATGCCCACAGTGCAATCGGCCGATCTGTGGCGCGAAAGCGGGCGCTATGATGATTACGGCGAAGAGATGCTGCGCATCAGTGACCGGCACGGGCGCGACATGCTGTATGGTCCGACCAACGAAGAGCTGATCACCGACATTTTCCGCAGCCACGTCAGCAGCTACAAGGATTTGCCGCTGACATTGTATCATGTGCAGTGGAAATTTAGGGACGAAATCCGCCCGCGCTTTGGCGTGATGCGAGGCCGCGAATTCCTGATGAAAGACGGCTATAATTTTGACGTTGATCAGGCCAGCGCGCTGCACGCCTATAACCGGCATCTGGTCAGCTATCTGCGCACGTATGAGCGTCTGGGCCTGCAGGCGATCCCGATGCGCGCCGATGGTGGCCCGATTGGGGGCGATTATACCCATGAATTCCTGGTGTTGGCCGAGACGGGTGAATCCGAGGTGTTTTATGACAGCGACGTCACCGACCTGAAATTTGGCGACCGTCAGATAAACTATGACGATGTGGACCAATGCGCGGGCGTTCTGGAAGAATTCACCTCGCGTTATGCCCGCACCGATGAAACCCATGACGAGGCGCTGTTTAATCAGGTACCCGAAGATCGCCGCCGCGTGGCACGCGGGATCGAAGTGGGGCAGATCTTCTATTTTGGCACCAAATATTCCGAAGCCATGGGCGCCACGGTACAGAATTCTGATGGCAAGCCAGTGCCGGTACATATGGGCAGCCACGGCATCGGCGTGTCCCGCCTGTTGGGGGCGATCATCGAGGCCAGTCATGATGATAATGGCATCATCTGGCCCGAAGGGGTCACACCGTTTCATTGCGGCATCATCAACCTGAAACAGGGTGACGAGCAGGCGGATGCTGCCTGTGATCAGCTGTACGGTGCGCTAACCGCCGTCGGTCTGGAACCGCTTTATGACGACCGCAAGGAACGCGCCGGGGGCAAGTTTGCCACGATGGATCTGATCGGCCTGCCTTGGCGGATCACAGTTGGTCCGCGCGGGCTGAAAAACGGGGTGGTTGAACTGACCAGCCGTCGCACCGGGATCAGTGAAGAACTAAGCCCCGAAGAGGCGGTGAAAAAGGTGGCTGAAATCTACGCCCCGCATCGCGGTTAATCCGCTGCCATCTGGATGCAAGTCGGAAAATTTCGAATTTTCCGGATCGGAATTTTTGAAAAATTCCGGCGACGGCTGATGGGGTTTTAGACCACGCGGGGTATTTACGCGTGGGTCAGCAATTCGCCATCCGCCGGTCGGCCGGGCAGGGGGCGCACAACCGGGCGGCCTAATCGCGCCACCAGATCCCTTAATCCAATCCCCAAGAAACGAAGACTACACAGGCGGTTTCCGGTCGCGTGGTCGGTCAGGCAAAGCCGCCCGGCGCGGAACGCCAGACTGTACCCATTGTTCCGCAGTTGCTCGGTCAGCTGGAACCAGCTGTCGGGGCACTCAAACAAGGGTCGTAAAACCGCGCGGATCAGGGCCGCGGTTTCGCTGTCCAGCGAACCGGACGACGATCCTGCCAGGGAATTTGCATCACTTGCTGCAGATAAACCCAGAACAGGGGTTGGATTTGATCCATTTGGTATCGGAAAGCAAAGCATGATGTCCTCGATCTGAGATGCTGGCAGGGGCCGCGTGCTTGGTAATTGAAGGTAGGATATCTGGGAAATCTCAAACTTGGATCTGTTTTTATCCAATTATTGCAGCAGATTGCGCCCGTTTTCGGGACATTAAGGCATGTCTTCATGCGATTGCAGATACAGTGGCAACAATGCCAATGCCGGGCGGGGTAAATGGCTGTTCGGGGGGCGGTAAGATCCCGCCTTGACCCTTGCGTTCGAAAGCCTCAGTTTCGCCGAAAACCGGGCAGGAGCCATCAATGGCCACATCACCACCCCCTTTTGCGGCGTTTGAATGGATGATCGCCTGGCGATACCTGCGCGCGCGTCGTGCCGAGGGCGGGGTCAGCGTGATGACCTGGATCAGTCTGATCGGTATCACACTGGCGGTATTTGCCCTGATCGCCACGCTGGCGGTGCGTTCTGGCTTTCGGTCGGAATTTGTCAGCACCATTCTGGGGGCCAATGCGCATGTAACCGTTTATAACGCGGGCGAGGTCGACCCGCAGGGGCGGATTGATCGGTCGATCAAAGATTACGATGGTCTTGCCGAGATGGTGGCGCAGGTGCCGGGCGTGACCCGTGTGGCCCCGCTGATCCGCGGGCAGGTGATGATCTCTCAGAGTCGCCGCAACGCCGGGGCCGAGGTGCTGGGGATCACCGCCGAAAACCTGGCCACGCTGCCGGGTATCGCACAGTCGGATCGCGCTTATGGGGATATATCGCGGTTTGACGAAGGTATAGCAATCGGGCTGGGGCTGGCGCGCGAAATTGGGGCTACGGTGGGCGACCGGGTCAAACTTATCTCGCCCAATGGCGTCAAAACCGCGCTGGGCACCAGCCCGCGGGTCAACGCCTATGAGGTGGTCTATGTGTTTTCCGCCGGGCGTTATGACATCGACCGCACCCGGGTTTATATGCCCTTTGCCGAGGCGCAATCCTATTTCAACCGCGAAGGCGTGGCGGATGAGCTGGAAGTGATGGTGGCAAAGCCCGAAGATGTCGATGCCCTTGCCATTGACCTGATCCGCGCCGCCGGTCCGCAAACCCAGGTCTGGACCTGGCGCGATGCCTCGGGCAGCTTTCTGCGCGCGCTGGAGGTCGAGGATAATGTGATGTTCATCATCCTGTCGATCCTGGTGCTGATCGCGGCGATGAACATCGTTTCGGGGTTGATCATGCTGGTCAAGAACAAGGGGCGTGACATCGGCATCCTGCGCACCATCGGGCTCAGCGAAGGGTCAATCCTGCGGATATTCTTTATTTGCGGCGCGTTTACCGGGATCATAGGCACCGCGATGGGGGTGGTGTTGGGGTGTCTGTTTGCCATCTATATCGACCCGATCTTTTCTTTTGTGAACTACGTGATGGGTGGCGGTGTCTGGGACCCGGCGATCCGTGGCATCTATGCCCTGCCAGCTGAACTGCACCTGTCCGACGTGTTGTCGGCTGTGGGGCTGTCGCTGGGGCTGTCGTTCTTTGTGACCATTTTTCCGGCCCGCCGCGCGGCGCGCCTGAACCCGGTTGAGGCGTTGCGATATGAGTGATCCTGTGTTGCGGCTGAGCGGAATTACCAAGGCGTATAAGCGCGGCACACCGGCAGAGGTGACGGTGCTGTCCGGCGTTGATCTGCAGGTGGCCCCGGGCGAGGTGGTGGCGCTGGTGGCGCCATCGGGGGCAGGCAAGTCGACACTGTTGCACATCGCCGGGCTGTTGGATGCGCCGGACGCGGGGCAGGTGGCAATTGCCGGGCAAGATATGACGGGCAAGGGCGACCGCGCACGCACAGCGACGCGGCGGCGCGATGTGGGGTTTATCTACCAGTTCCACCATCTGTTGCCGGAATTCACGGCGGCTGAAAATATCATCCTGCCGCAATTGGCAAATGGGGTCTCTGCGGCCAAGGCCGCGGCCCGCGCGCAGGATTTGCTGGCCCGCGTTGGCGTTGGCGACCGTGCCGATCACCGTCCGGCGGCGCTGTCGGGGGGCGAACAGCAGCGCGTGGCGTTCTGCCGGGCGCTAGCCAACGGGCCGCGCCTGTTGCTGGCGGACGAACCCACCGGCAATCTGGACCCGGGCACGGCGGCGCAGGTATTTGGCGCGCTGATGCAGTTGGTGTCTGACACCGGGTTGTCGGCGCTGATCGCGACCCATAATCTGGAACTGGCCGCGCAGATGGACCGGGTGCTGCGGCTGGCCGATGGGGTCTTGTCGGACCAAACCGGCGCTGCGCCGATGTAGGGTGTGCTTTTAGCGCACCTTCCCAACGTCACCGCAATGGTGCGCTAAAAGCACACCCTACGTCAGTTGCGTCACCCAAACCCCAAGCCCCATCAGCGCAATGCCGCCCGCACGGGTCAGCGATAGCGGGCTGATCTGGGCGCCAAACAGGCCAAACTGATCAATCACCGCCGCGCTGATCAATTGGCCAATCAGCACAAAAAACACCGCATTTCCGATCCCGAAGCTGGGCGCGATATAGGTGACCGACAACACGTAGAACGCCACCAGAACCCCACCTAGCAACAGATGTTTCGGCGCCCCCGCGA
>JBLINN010000253.1:0-6398 GCA_047639325.1 Paracoccaceae bacterium
CCAGCGCCTGAGGGCGATAGAGACGATCCAGCGCCTCTATGCTGGGGGCGGTCAGACCGGCAAGTTGGCGCGGGTTTTGACCCAAAGTCTGGCCCGAATTTCGACTTGAACTGCGGGAGGCCGAATTCAAAGGATCAAGATCCGACAGCACAGACGGGGCCTGTTCGACCGGCGCAAACTGAACTTTCTGCACTTCTTTCAGAACTGACCAGCCGCCATAACCAATGCCGCCAATCAACGCCAACAACACAAGTGCTGATCCGATAGCGCGCGGTTCTATCTGACTGAGCAGCCCATCGCGTGCAGGCGCAAATGGCATGTTCGGGGCCGCAAACGGGTCTCTTTTTCCGCCCTTGCCAGCACCTTGATTGCCAAACCGGGATTTCTTGACCACCGACGCCTCGGCAGACATGCCATGCGCCACAGCAAACCCGCTTTCGCGGCAAAACACGTCAAAAGCGGCATCCGGGTCCATGTTCAGATACCGCGCGTAAGAGCGCACATACCCGGCGATAAAACCGGGTGTGTCAAAGACAGAAGGGTCGGCATTTTCGATGGCAGCGATATAGGCGGCCTTGATCCGAAGATCGCGCTGAACATCCAACAGGGACTTTCCCATGGTCGCGCGTTCACCGCGCATAAGGTCACCCAAACGCAGTTCGTAGTCGTCAAAGCTTTTGGGCTCAACAACCTTGTCTTCTTCTGATTTGCGCTGTGATCTGCGCCCAATCATTCCAGCCGCCCCATTTTGCCTGCCGCAAGCCCAACGCCGCGCCCGGAATCAATTTATCGATTCGCTCACGCTTTTTGTTGCGGCAACCGTAGCACAGTGCAAGCAGATTGCATACGTGCAGCCAATTACCCGGTCAGTTCGGCACGATTCAGCGCACAATGCGACCACAGGGCGTCCATCGCCTGGATCAGCCGGTTCATTTCATCCGGGCCGTGCACAGGCGACGGGGTAAAGCGAAGACGCTCGGTTCCACGCGGGACGGTGGGGAAATTGATCGGCTGCACATAGATTCCATAATCCGCCAACAGCATGTCGCTTAGTTGTTTGGTGTGCACAGGGTCGCCAACAATCACCGGGACAATGTGTGATCCGTGATCAATGATCGGCAGCCCCATCGCCTTAAGACGGGTTTTCAGGATCTTGGACTGTTCCTGATGCTTTGCCCGCAATTCTGGCGCGCGTTTCAGATAGGCAACCGACGCTGCCGCACCGGCGGCCACAGCTGGCGGCAAGGACGTGGTAAAGATGAATCCCGGCGCATAAGACCTTATGGCATCACACATTTTGTCAGACGCAGCAATATAGCCACCCATCACGCCATAGGCCTTGGCCAAGGTCCCGTTGATAATGTCCAGACGGTGCATCAGGCGGTCACGCTCGGCCACGCCAGCGCCACGTGGGCCATACATGCCAACCGCGTGCACTTCGTCGATATACGTCAGCGCGCCAAATTCGTCAGCCAGATCGCAGATGTCTTCGATCGGGCTGAAATCACCATCCATCGAATAGATCGATTCAAACGCAATCAGCTTGGGCGCGTCCGGATCGTCGGCGGCCAGCAATTCGCGCAGATGTTCTACGTCATTGTGCCGGAAAATCCGCTTGGCCCCGCCATTGCGGCGCACGCCTTCGATCATTGACGCATGGTTCAGCGCGTCCGAATAGATGATCAACCCCGGAAATAATTTCGGCAAAGTACTTAAAGTTGCATCATTTGCGATATAGGCGCTGGTAAACAGCAATGCCGATTCCTTGCCGTGAAGATCGGCCAGCTCGGCCTCTAACCGCTTGTGGTAAACCGTGGTGCCCGAGATATTGCGTGTCCCGCCCGACCCCGCACCCGTAGCATTGATCGCCTCGTGCATCGCCTCCAGAACAACCGGGTTCTGGCCCATGCCCAGATAATCATTGCCACACCAGACCGTGATATCCTGTTCGCTGCCATCGGGTTTCGTCCAGACAGCATTGGGGAAGTTTCCGTTGCGCCGTTCGATATCAATAAAGGTCCGATAGCGGCCTTCGTCGTGCAAACGTGCAATGGCGGTGTCGAGTTTCTCAGAATAGCTCACCGGCTTCCTCCGTAGTTTTCCGTCATGCGGCCCGGTCCTAGCATCTAACCGCATTCAGCTTATTGAATGAATACAGATCACGCCGCTTTTTTCAACTCATACCTCTGGGCGTCATGTCGCAGCCTTGATCTGTATCAACCGGGGCTGGACAGTTCGCCGCGCGCTGCTAGGGTCAGCCCGAAACCCTGCTTTATACCCCGGAGATGCCCATGTCGATTGATGATGTTCTGGCCCGCCTGGATGCGGACCTGCCTGCCGCCACAGAGCGTTTGATGACCCTGCTGCGCATCCCGTCGATCTCAACTGATCCGGCGTTCAAGGCCGATTGTGACACGGCGGCAGACTGGTTGGTGAATGACCTGCAAAGCCTTGGGATAGATACTGAAAAGCGCCCCACCCCCGGACATCCGATGGTAGTTGGCCATCTGGATGGACCCAGTGATGGAACCGGCCCGCATTTGCTGTTTTACGGCCATTACGATGTGCAACCGGTGGACCCGCTGGACCTGTGGGACCGCGACCCGTTTGACCCCGAAATTCAGGACACCCCCAAAGGGCAGGTGATCCGCGGACGGGGGGCCAGTGACGACAAAGGCCAGCTGATGACCTTCATCGAAGCTTGTCGTGCGTGGAAGGCTGTTCACGGAAACTTACCCTGCAAACTGACCTTCTTTCTGGAAGGCGAAGAAGAATCAGGCTCGCCTTCGCTGGTGCCGTTCATGCAGGAAAACGCCGCCGAACTGACCGCCGATATCGCGCTGATCTGCGACACCGGCCTGTTTGAAAGCGCGGTACCGGCAATCACCACCCAGCTGCGCGGATTGCTGGGCGAGGATTTCACCATAACCGGCCCAACCCGCGATTTGCATTCCGGCATGTATGGCGGCATCGCGATGAACCCAATTCGGGTGCTGACCAAAATCCTGGCCGGGTTGCAGGATGACACCGGACGGATCACCCTGCCCGGCTTTTACGATGGTGTGCCGGAACTGTCGGATGAAATCCGCAGCCAGTGGCAGCGGCTGAACTTCGACCATGCTAAGTTTCTGAACGATGTCGGGCTGCAAGAGCCCGCAGGCGAACAGGACCGCACCCCGCTGGAAATGATCTGGTCGCGCCCCACCTGCGATGTGAACGGCATCTGGGGCGGCTATACCGGCGACGGATTCAAAACCGTGCTGCCGTCACAAGCCAGCGCCAAGCTGAGCTTTCGTTTGGTGGGCACGCAAGACCCGGACGCGATCCGCAAAACTTTCCGGGATTATCTGGAAGGCCAGTTGCCTGCCGGGTTCACCGTGGACTACCGCACAGAAAAAGGCGCGGCAGCGTCGCAGATGTCGATCGTGGACCCCGCGTTCGAAAAGGCCCGCAAAGCGCTGAGCGATGAATGGCCTCGACCAGCGGCCTATATCGGCTGTGGCGGGTCGATCCCCATCGCTGGGTATTTCAAGGAAATCCTGGGCATGGACGCGATGCTGATCGGCTTTGGCCGGGATGACGACCAGATTCATTCGCCAAATGAGAAATACGACATGGAAAGCTTTCACAAAGGCATGCGCAGCTGGGCGCGAATTTTGGATGCGCTAGCGGGGTAAGCACCTTGCAAATATCCGTTTAGCGGGGCGTCCGCCTGACCTTTTGGAAACAGCGGGCCAAATCAGTTTCTTCGGATTGGCCCGCACCGTATCACCATCGCCGCGTCACGATTTGGCCTTACGCGGACACCATAGTGCAAGCGACCCTCATTAACCTGTCGCGGATCGCTTGCGGCTGAAACTTGTACTGTAATGATACCTTAGAATGTTGATCCTACTCACCGTTATCTTTATTTCTGGCGTTGTTGCCGCTTTGGTCCTGCCTGAATGGTCGGATTTACTCCTCATTGCAGGTCCTTGCACCTTGGCCTGCATTTTCCTGTGGGTGCGGAACAAGATCCGGCATGCGCATACAAAACAGGACACTCAAAAGCGGCTGGTGCTGGATGGATCAAACATATTGCACTGGAAGGACGGAACGCCCCAGATTGAAACCCTGCGCGAGGTGATCCGCCATATTTCAACGCTCGGCTTTACGCCAGGTGTCGTTTTTGATGCAAACGCTGGCTATCTGATTTCGGATAAATATCTGCACGATACCGGTTTCAGTATGGTATTGGGGCTACCCGCAGAATGCGTGATGGTCGTTCCCAAAGGCAGCCCTGCCGACCCCACCATTCTGGACGCCGCGCGCAAGCTTGGGGCACAGGTTGTCACGAATGACCGCTTTCGTGATTGGGCCGAAAACTATCCCGAGGTGGCCGACCCCGGATTCCTGATCCGGGGTGGTTATCGGTCGGGCCGCTTGTGGCTGGAACTGGATGCCGAAGTCAGCGCGTGACGGATCGCTTGTCCGGCTGAACCACTACCTTTTCTACATATGTATCACACGCCCGTAGGCATCCAACACGCTTTCATGCATCATTTCTGACAGGGTTGGATGCGGGAACACCGTGTTCATCAGGTCTTCTTCGGTGGTCTCTAGCTGGCGACCCACCACGTAACCTTGGATCAGTTCCGTCACCTCGGCCCCAATCATATGCGCGCCTAACAGCTCGCCGGTTTTGGCGTCAAAGATGGTTTTGACCATGCCTTCGGGTTCGCCCAGGGCAATCGCCTTGCCGTTGCCCATAAATGGAAAGCGGCCAACCTTGATGTCATAGCCCAGCTCTTTCGCCTTGGCCTCAGTATAGCCCACCGATGCCACCTGCGGATGGCAATAGGTGCAGCCCGCGATGCTTTCAGGTTTGACCGGATGCGGCTTGCCACCCGCGATCAGTTCGGCCACCATCACGCCCTCATGACTGGCCTTATGTGCCAACCACGGCGCGCCTGCAATGTCGCCGATGGCGTACAGCCCATCAACGCCGGTGCGGCAATATTCATCCGTCACCACATGGGTGCGGTCGATTTTGACGCCCAAGCCTTCCAGGCCCAGCCCTTCGACATTGCCGATGATGCCAACGGCGGAAATCACCGAGTCGAATTCGTGGGTTTCAACCTTGCCCTTCACCTCGATATGCGCGGTGACTTTGCCTTTTGCGCGGTCGAGTTTCTTGACCATGGCTTTTTCCATGATCTTCATGCCCTGTTTGACAAATTGCTTTTTGGCAAAGGCACTTATCTCGGCATCTTCAACCGGCAATACCCGGTCCATCACCTCGACCACAGTGGTGTCGGCACCCAGCGTATTGTAAAAACTGGCGAACTCAATTCCGATGGCGCCTGACCCGATGACCAGTAGCTTTTTGGGCATCCGTGGCGGGGATAGCGCGTGCTTGTAGGTCCAGACCAGATCGCCATCGGCCTCAAGCCCCGGCAACTCGCGGGCGCGGGCGCCGGTGGCCAGAACGATATTGGCCGCTGTCAGGTCTTCGCTGCCTTTGTCGGTCTTGACCTGAACCTTGCCCTTGGCCGGGATCGTCGCCGTGCCCATGAAAACAGTGATTTTGTTCTTCTTCATCAGATGGCCAATGCCTGCTGACAATTGCCCTGCCACCCCGCGTGATCGTTTGACCACCGCATCAAGGTCAAAGCCGATCTTGTCGGCGGTCAGGCCAAATTCACCCGCCCGTTCCATCAGGTGAAACACCTCGGAGCTGCGCAGCAAGGCTTTGGTTGGGATACAGCCCCAGTTCAGGCAAATACCGCCCAGATGCTCGCGTTCGACAATGGCGACCTTCAGCCCCAGTTGCGCGCCGCGAATAGCTGCAACATAGCCACCCGGTCCGGCGCCTATGACGATCAGATCAAAGGAATTAGAAGCCATGATTTCCCCTCACGCTGGCGGTTTTAAAAACTAGTTTACCGTTAAACTATTATTTCAAGTACAGCAATCCCCTGCCCTGCGGCATATCTGAACCTGTGGTACATCGGTGGTATCTGCGGCGTTTCACACCGATCTTACAGCTATTCTATACACAACCGGCGCGCGGCGCTACGCTAAGACAGCCCACCGGCACCCCGCCAACCGGCTCCATGTCGCAACACCAACAAGAGATCCAAAATGATGACCACTTTGAAAAAGTTAGGCCTGGCGCTGATCAATGCCACCCTGATACTGATTGTCCTGTGTTTGTTCCTGGCCTGGAAGGTCACCAGCCGCGTCGATGATCTGGCCAGCAATTTTGCCCAGAACCTGAATACCGTGGCACCGCTGCGCGAAGACATTCAAGGCGCGACCAGCGAGATGGCGGCGCTGCGCAGCGATCTGGCAACCCTTAAGGCACAGTCAGGTGATGTCAGTTCTGCCACGTTGCAACGGATTCAAGATCGGATGGC
>JBLINN010000254.1:0-6387 GCA_047639325.1 Paracoccaceae bacterium
ACCACTTAAGGGCACCTCGATAAATACCATTTTTCAGGTGGCACACTGCGTGAAAACAATGGGTTGCGTCACGGAAAAGTCTGGAAAAGGCAATTTATCGAGGTGCCCTTAAGTTTGTGTTTCGTGGCCGCCGTGGTGACCTGCTCAAGATCATCTGGTGGGTTTCACAGGGGGCGTGTCTGTTTTCCAAACAACTTGAGCGTGGCCGGTTCGTTTGGCCCGCCGCCAAAGACGGCAAGATCAACCTGACTTCTGCGCAATTGGCGATGCTGCTGGAGGGCATCGATTGGCGTATTCCACAGCGCACGTGGCGGCCTTTGAAGACGGGATAGCCGGATGCAAATATCAAGTAAGATGGACGTTTGTGGATTCCTATTCGGGGCGCAATTCTGTATGGAATGGCCATGTTGAACGTCCTTAATAACTTGCCAGAAGACCCTGCCGAGCTGCGGCAAGTGAGTACGTTATTGGCGGCGGAAGTGAAGGCATTGACGCTAAAGGTTGAACAGCATCACGACGAAACTCATCTGTGTATCTCTTTGCCATTTGTTCACTCCTTCATAGCAAACATTGCTCGAAAGAGACCGGAACTAAACCGTGACAAGACCAGATGGCCTGAAGCGCGGCGTCGTTCTCCAGCAGGGGAAGAAGGTCGTCATCCCAGTAGCCTTCAAGCGGGTCCGCCACCGTGCCACCGTGCGCCCGTGCGCAATTTTACGATTGGACGACAGCGTCGGATCGGCATCGAAACGCCGGGCACTGCGTTCACTAAACCCGGCGCGGGCGGCCGCGGTTCGTTGGCTGCAGTTCTGAAGATCGGACATATAAATTCTCACTTGCTGGTCGGTGATGGGTTTGCAGGCCAACCCGGATCCCCCGTTTGAAGGCAAAGAAACCCGGCTTACCAACCCGCAGCGATCAGACCCTAACCTGAAAACCCATCAGGCCGGTTGAACTGCCCGCCAGACGGGAAAGCCCGCCTTTCGGCCAGCCCCACCGGCCAAGGTGGTTGGCGCTACCGGTCAAGCTGGTTGTCGCTCAACCGGGCCATTTGGCCAGTTTCGGGTCCACATCCGAAAGCATGGACCAGTTGCAATTGTTCGTGGAGAATGAAGATATTGCCAAGGCGGCTACACAAGCTGTGGAAACCGCGCCTTCTGAACCTGTTGAGCCAAGGGGACCGCCCAAGCGTAAACCGCTACCGGATCATCTGGACCGTATCGCGCAGGTTTTGTCTGCCGGTGAGGATTGCCCCGAATGCGGTGGTGGGCTTTCAAAACTGGGCGAAGATGTCACCGAAGCCCTAGAATACATCCCGGGCCGCTTTGTCGTGAACAAAATTTTTCGTCCCCGCACTCTCGGTGATTGTTAACAATCACCTGCCGGGTAATACATGGCATGCCGTCGCAGTGAGACCAAGCCCCGATGCCCTCGCGCCCGATTGAACGGGGCAGACCCGGACCCGGCTTGTTGGCGCACGTTTTGGTCAGTAAATACGCCGATCATCTGCCGCTCTATCGTCAATCACAAATCTATGCCCGTAAGGGTGTCGATCTGGATCGTTCGACCATGGCGGACTGGGTAGATAAATCCATCGCCTTACTGGAGCCATTGGCTGATGTCATCGCAAAACGGGTCAAGGATGGGGGGCGCTGTTTGCGGACGATGCACCGCTGAAGATGCTGGCGCCGGGAAACAAAAAGACCAAAACAGCCCGCATCTGGGCCTATGTCATGGATGAACGGCCATGGTCCGGCCAATCGCCGACCTTTGTCTGGTACCAGTTTACGGTGGACCGTAAGGGCGAGCATCCGGTCAAACATCTATCCGGTTATCAAGGATGGGTGCATGCGGACGGCTATGCTGGGTTCAATCACTGCCCGGCAGGTGATGCAAAGCATCATCGAGAGGGGATGTGTTCGGCAAAGACAAAGCCTCGGAAGTGGCCTGTTTCACCCACATCCGGCGCAAGTTCGTGGATGTATTTGCGGCGCAAGGTTGCGCCATTGCCGAGGAAGCCCTAAAGCGCGTTGCTGAATTTTATGGTGTGGAAATACAGGCGCGGGGCCAGTCTCACGAGGTTCGTATGGCTTTACGTCAAGATAATTCAAAACCCGTCTTCGATGATCTGGAGGATTGGCTGCACGCACAACTTCCTAAAATTTCAGGGAAATCGCCGTTGGCACAGGCCATACGTTATGCCCTGAACCGCATGCCAAAAACGCGACCCTACCTAGACAACGGCTTTCTGGAGTTGGATAATAATACTGCCGAACGTGCCATGAAACCAACGCCATAGGCCGCAAAAACTGAAGGTTCGCGGGATCGGAACGCGGCGGAAATTCCATGGCCATCGCCGTCACTCTGATTGAAACCGCCAAGTTGAACAAGGTTGATCCACAGGCATGGCTCATATGGGTTCTGCAGCGCATCGCTGACCACAAAATCAACAGGCCCGACGAACTATTGCCCCGGAATTACAGTCCTGAGGCGCAGGCGGCGGACGCTTGCCCTGCTCCGCCATTCGCGGGGGCAAAGCAATATCCAACGACAAAGGGCACCCGGAAGTCCGAGTGCCCTGTTGCCATGTTGCCTGTGTCGCCCGGGTTAGCCGCCTTGATTGCGTTCCAGATTTTCCATGACCTGATCAAGTGAGAAACTGGCCGCTTTTGAACGCGGCGGGTAATCGATGAACGTTTGCAGGAATTCCGCCACAATGGCCTGGGCTGGCATCAACGCGAACATCCGTTCGGCACGCCACTGGCCATACCCGATGCTTTCATGCTCTGCCCGCTCAAATGGGTCAGCAAAGAGATCGTAGAGTTTGGGAAACCGCAAAAATGCGAGCGGGTTTTCCCAAACAGCAAAACCTTCCGCGCGCTGTTCGGCAAAGATCACCTTAAAGCGGCCATAACGCAAGTTCATCAGATCGCCGCCATCGGAAAAATAAAAGAACTCCTTGCGCGGCCCTTCCTCTGTTTCACCGCGGAAATACGGCATGAAATCATAACCATCCAGATGCACCTTGGTGTTGTCCTCACCAAACTGCGGCCCTTCCAGCATCTTTTCCTTCATGTCGGAATCGCCAAGCGAAGACATGAATGTCGGGAACCAGTCAAGGTGGCTGATGGTCTGGTTTGATCGGCTGCCCGGTTCGATCACCCCCGGCCATTTGATCATCATCGGCACCCGGAAGCCACCTTCCCAGTTGTCGTTCTTTTCGCCACGAAACGGCGTGGACCCGCCATCCGGCCAGGTGAACACTTCGGCCCCGTTATCGGTGGAATACATCACAACTGTGTTATCAGCGATGCCCAGCTCGTCTAGCTTGTCCAGCAATTCGCCGACCATGCCGTCATGTTCCACCATGCCGTCTGCGGCTATGCCCAAACCAGTCACCCCCTGGCTTTCCTCTTTCAGATGCGTGAACACGTGCATCCGGGTCGAATTGTACCACAGGAAAAACGGCTTTTCCTGCTCGACCGCGCGGTCGATGAAATCAAGCGCCCCGGCGGTGACTTCTTCGTCGATGGTTTCCATCCGCTTTTTGGTCAGCGGCCCGGTGTCTTCAATTTTACCGTCGGACGAAGATCTGATCACCCCACGCGGCCCGAATTTCTTGCGGAATTCCGGGTCTTTGGGATAGTCGACGTTTTCCGGCTCTTCCTCGGCATTCAGGTGGTAAAGGTTGCCAAAGAATTCATCGAACCCATGATTGGTCGGTAGCATTTCATCCAGGTCACCCAGATGGTTTTTGCCATACTGGCCTGTCATATAGCCCTTGTGCTTCATGTATTCAGCGATCGTCGGGTCCTTGACGTTCATGCCTTCCTTGGCCCCCGGCAGGCCGACCTTCAACAATCCGGTGCGAAACCCTGATTGCCCCATGATGAACGACGCACGCCCGGCGGTGCAGGATTGTTCGCCATAGCCATGGGTAAACAACATCCCCTCATTGGCGATGCGGTCGATATTGGGGGTTTCATACCCCATCATCCCCTGATTATAGGCGCTGACATTCCACAGCCCGATATCATCACCCCAAATAACAAGAAAATTCAACGGCTTGTCCTGCGCGCATGCAGCAGTAGCCAGCCCCAGCGTCGCGACCGCAGCCATCGAAAAGCTTCGACTGACCCGGCGCAAATAACTCAACTTGCTCATAACTTCTCCCTGAGCGTTTTGGTGAGACTCACAGGCGCCCGACCCAGATTGCGCCGTCGCCCGGACTGATCATACCGGCTTGAGGTCGAAAAGTCTTAGCATTTCGCGCCAGACGCAAATTGACAGGATCAGGATTTTGGCAGCTTAGTGGCGGCAGTTTCAAGAAAGTATCACGATGCAAGATCTGGATATTGTAAACGCCAGTGTGATCGAGCCGGTGCTAAAAGCCCTGCCTTTTCGCCCAGGCCTGATCGAAAGCACGCTGGAACGCAGCGGTTTGCCTGCCAGCCTGTTATATCAGGCCGATGGGCTTGTTCCCCTGTATGCAGCCAAGGGTTTTCTGTGCCAGATCGCCCTTGCCGTCGGTGACGATCTGTTTCCCTTCCACTCCATTCAAAATGATGACGGCGCGGTCTTTCCCGGCGAGTTGACCATTTTCAACCCCCCGTCCGGGGCGATTTACCTGACCGGCCTGGACGGGGCAAAGGATTTTGTGGGCAAACTGGACAGCGCCATCACCGGAACCCGGTTTTTCTGGACCCTCGAAGGCGGCACGTTCTGGGTGTTGCGCACGGCTTATGCAGCCAGATTGTCAGAACTCTGGCCAGTTGTGCAATATAATCTGTCCGCGATGCTGCGGGGGATGCAGCAGCTATTTGGCCCGGACCTGTTGCCAACCGCCGTGCGCACCGGATCACAGCCTGCGCCGACGCGCCTGCCGACGGCGCTTTTGGGAATACCGGTTCAGTCGGGGCCAGAAATCGCCGGGCTTGGGTTTGACGCGACCCGACTTTTTCGCATTGGGTCTATGCAGAGACCCCGAAAGAAAACCGCCGGGCCGACCGCTTATCAACAGCTTGACGGGTTGAACGAGGCCACCCTGTCAGCCTGCATTCTGCAATTCCTGCAAAACGGCGCCACCGATCATCTTGGCCGCCGGGCGGCTGCTGCTTTTGGTATGAGCCCACGCACCTATCAGCGCCGCTTGGCGGAAATGGGAACAAGCCATAGCGTGCTGCGTAACAATGCCCGCTTTTCCGCGGCTTGCCAGATGTTGAATGACAGCGACCGGTCGATGACCGCGATTTCACTGGACCTTGGCTATGCCCATTCGGGTGATTTCACCCGGTTTTTCCGCCGCCGCACCGGGATTACCCCGTCGCAATACCGGGCATTATTGTGACCTTGGCATGTGACACTGGACAAGCGCGTGCTTTTTCTTGGTAATTGCCGCCGTGCAGGGTAGCGTCCAAAGCCATATTGTTTACCAAAGAGGGTCCGATGGGTCGTTATATTAGTGCATTTGTTTTCACCGCGGCGATGATCAGCGCGCCTTTTGCCCAAGCAGCCACTTGCGGCAATACCAGCGCCGGGTTTGAGACCTGGAAGGGCGAATTCGCCCGCGAGGCCAAAAAGGACGGGGTCAAAAAGCGCGGTCTTCAGGCGTTGGCCCAATCGCAATACGCCACCCGCACCATCGCGGCGGATCGCAATCAGAAAAGTTTCAAATACTCGCTGGATAAGTTCATGCAGGTGCGCGGCGCCACCACGATTGTCGCCCAGGGGCGCAAACGCAAGGCGCGCAACCCCGCATTTTACGACGCGTTGGAAAAACAATACGGCGTGCCCGCCGGCATCCTGATTGCCCTGCATGGCATGGAAACCGCCTTTGGCAGCTTTATGGGCGACAGCCAGATCGTGTCGGCGATCACCACGCTGACCTATGATTGCCGCCGCTCTGATTTCTTTGTGCCCCACGCCATCGGCGCACTGAAACTGGTGGATCAGGGCACCCTGACCATGGCCACCAAGGGCGCCAAACATGGCGAACTGGGGCACACCCAATTCCTGCCCGGCAATGCGCTGAATTACGGCGTCGATGCCACCGGCGACGGGCAGGTGGATTTCTATGATGTCACCGACGCGCTGGCCTCGACCGCCAATTTCCTGCACCAGAAGGGCTGGAAAAAGGGCAAGGGTTATCAACCGGGCCAGCCGAATTTTGCGGTGATCAAGCAGTGGAATTCGGCCACCGTGTACCAAAAGGCCATCGCGATCATGGCGGCCAAAATCGACGGCTGATTTCCGCTTAGGTCACAACCATGTCTTGGACGTGCCCGCAATTGGGCACATTCGGGCCCCTTTTGGCAGGTTTTCGCGCCACAGCGGCGGATTTTGCGCGCCACAGCAATGCCATTGCCGCGGTAATTCTTTCATTGAGTC
>JBLINN010000255.1:0-6366 GCA_047639325.1 Paracoccaceae bacterium
GTGCGCTTTCCTGCGGCTGATGCGACCGTTTCGGCACGTAAGGAAATGGCAACCTTGGGCTGCACTTGACGCTGGCGGACGCCGATATCCTGTCAGCGGTGCGTGCACAATTTCACACCGCACCACCGGCACGGCTGGGAGTTGCGGTATCGGGGGGCGGTGATTCTGTCGCCCTTCTGCATATTCTGGCCCGCTGCTTTGCCCCCGGCGCGGTCGAGATTTTTGCCGCAACCGTCGATCACGGGTTGCGATCCGAAGCGGCGGAAGAGGCCGAAATGGTGGCCAAGCTGGCCGCCAAGCTGGGGGTCCATCACACGATTTTGAAATGGGACGACTGGGACAAAACCGGCAACCTTCAGGATCAGGCCCGGCGCGCGCGCTATCGGTTGTTGGCAGACTGGGCCAAATCCAACGAGATTGCCATTTTGGCCCTTGGTCATACGGCCGACGATCAGGCGGAAACCGTGCTGATGCGGCTGGCGCGGTCGTCAGGTGTGACCGGTCTGGCGGCGATGCCAGTGCGCCGGACCTATCAGGGCGTCACGATTTTCCGACCCTTGCTGGGGATCACCCGGGTCAATCTGCGCCACTATCTGGACGGGCACGGGATGACCTGGGCCGAAGACCCGTCAAATGTCGATCTGCGGTTCGAGCGGATCAAGATGCGCCGTGCGCTGGAAGTTCTGGAACCGCTAGGAATTTCAGCGCGTGCGCTGGCAGATGTGGCACAAAACATGTCTCAGTCACGCGAAGCGCTGGATTGGTGCAGTTTTTTGGCCGCCCGCGACAGTGTTACCATCCATGGCGGTGATGTGCTGTTGGACCTGCAAAAATTCCGCACCCTGCCCGATGAAATCGCCCGCCGCCTGCTGCTGCGGGTGATCGTTTGGATCAGTGGCGCAGAATACCCGCCACGGCGCGCGCCGATGAACGCAGCCCTGAAAGCGGTCCGGTTAGGTAAGCCGACAACGCTGGGGGGGTGCCGTGCGTTGCGGCAGGGGCGCCGCACCTGGATTTGCCGTGAATTCAACGCAGTACGCCGAACCCGCTGCGATCCCACCGCACTTTGGGATGGCCGCTGGCAGCTGAGCAGCGCCAGCGAAACGGCGGGGTACGAGCTGCGCGCGCTGGGGCCGCGTGGCATGCTGCACTGCCCGGATTGGCGCGATACCGGGCGTCCTCACGCGGCCCTGACCGCCTCGCCAGCAGTGTGGCAGGGCGACGATCTGGTGGCCGCGCCGCAGGCCGGAATGCCCAATGGATGGCACGCAGAATTGGTCGGTGGCAGCGAAGAGTTCTTCGCTTCGCTTTTATCGCATTGAACCCGGCCCCAGTCGTCTCTATTTTAAGGGGTAAGCGGGGCTGAAACCATTCGGACCCGAAATCTAGGAGAGTTTCCTTGAGTAACGCACGTAACATTGCTTTTTGGGTTGTTCTGTTTCTGCTGATCCTCGCCCTGTTCAACCTGTTCAGCGGGTCGGGCAACACGCTGCAAAGCCGTGAGATCACATTTTCCGATTTTGTAACATCGGTGGAAAATGGCGAAGTGGGTCAGGTCACGCTGGATGGCGAACAAATCCGGTTCCGCGGGGCGGATGGTCAGGACTATCTGACGATCAAACCCGAAGATGCCGGGATCACCAATTTGCTGATCGAAAACAACATTCCGGTACGGGCTGAAAAACAGCAGCAATCGGGGTTCCAGTCGTTCCTGATCACGCTGTTGCCATTCCTGCTGTTGATCGGTGTCTGGGTCTATTTCATGAACCGGATGCAAGGGGGCGGTAAAGGCGGTGCCATGGGCTTTGGCAAGTCCAAGGCCAAGATGCTGACCGAAAAGCAAGGGCGCGTCACTTTTGACGACGTCGCCGGCATTGACGAAGCCAAGGAAGAGCTGGAAGAGATCGTGGAATTCCTGCGCAATCCGCAGAAATTCAGCCGTCTTGGCGGCAAGATTCCCAAAGGTGCGTTGCTGGTTGGCCCTCCGGGGACGGGTAAGACGCTGCTGGCGCGCGCGATTGCGGGCGAGGCGGGGGTGCCGTTCTTTACCATCTCGGGCTCTGACTTTGTCGAGATGTTCGTGGGTGTGGGCGCGTCCCGTGTGCGCGACATGTTCGAGCAAGCCAAAAAGAACGCGCCCTGCATTGTGTTCATCGACGAAATCGACGCCGTGGGCCGCCATCGTGGTGCAGGTTATGGCGGGGGCAATGACGAACGCGAACAGACGCTGAACCAACTGCTGGTGGAAATGGACGGGTTTGAGGCCAACGAAGGCGTCATCATTCTGGCCGCGACCAACCGCAAGGACGTACTGGATCCGGCCTTGCTGCGCCCAGGCCGGTTTGACCGCCAGATTGTTGTTGCCAATCCTGACATCAAAGGTCGCGAGAAAATTCTGGGTGTTCATGCGCGCAAGACGCCGCTGGGTCCGGATGTGGATCTGCGGATCATCGCGCGCGGCACGCCCGGGTTCTCGGGCGCCGATCTGGCCAATCTGGTGAACGAAGCGGCGCTGATGGCGGCGAGATTCGGACGCCGGTTTGTCACAATGGAGGATTTTGAACACTCCAAAGACAAGGTGATGATGGGCGCAGAGCGCCGGTCGATGGTGCTGACCCAGGACCAGAAAGAAAAAACCGCCTATCACGAGGCCGGGCATGCGCTGGTTGGGATGTCCCTGCCGAAATGCGATCCGGTTTATAAGGCAACGATCATCCCACGTGGTGGGTCGTTGGGCATGGTGATGAGCCTGCCCGAGATGGACAAGCTGCAATTGTTCAAGGACGAGGCCGAGCAGCGGATTGCCATGACTATGGCAGGCAAAGCGGCTGAGATCCTGAAATACGGCGCGGAAAGCGTGTCGTCCGGGCCGGTGGGTGACATTCAGCAAGCGTCGGCTTTGGCGCGATCGATGGTGATGCGCTATGGCATGTCCGACAAGGTTGGCAATATCGACTATCAGGAAGCGGCGGCAGGCTATCAGGCCAATGGCGGCGCGGGCGGATTTTCGGTCTCGGCAGCCACCAAAGAGCTGATCGAATCCGAAGTGAAGCGGTTTATCGACGAAGGCTATGAGGTTGCGGTTAAAATCCTGGCCGAAAAGACTGAAGAGTTTGAACGGTTGGCGCAAGGGTTGTTGGAATACGAAACCTTGACCGGTGATGAGATCAAACGGGTGATCAACGGTGAACCACCGCATCTGGACGACGACGAGGATGACACGCCCCCCGAGGGTAACGCGCCCAGCGTGACGGCGATTCCCAAAACCAAGCCCAAGAAGTCCCCACCTAAAGGCGGGATGGAGCCTGAACCAACGGCTTGATCTGATACCGATACCGATTGAAAGGCCCGGATGGTTGACTGTCCGGGCCTTTTCTTTTGGCGGATGCGTTTTTTGGCGAGGGTGGATTTGAGTATTTACCAACAAGAAAAAGCCCAAGGGTATCGTGAAGGGCACTTGGTTTGGACGGGTGGTTGTTGGTGGGGAATCGGCTAGGGTGGCGCGCGAAACCAATGGGACGACGGAGAGCAGCATGCCGACATTAAAAGAAACAGACTATGCCGGAGAGGTGGTTTGGCTGGGGCATGTTCCGGCGGGCGGGTCGTTGCGGGCAGCGGCGGTTGAGCGGTTGGAACTGGGATTTGATGGCGATGTCGGCGCGCGGCATTTTGGTGGGGTGCGCCCATCCTGTGTGCGGGTGCGCAATCTTTACCCCGAAGGCACCGAGATTCGGAATGTGCGCCAACTGACAGTTTTGTCGGAAGAAGAGCTGGTGGCGACGGCTGCGGCGATGGGATTGGACCGGCTGGACCCGACTTTGTTGGGGGTTTCTATTGTGTTGCGGGGCATTCCCGATTTCACCCATGTACCGCCCTCGGCCCGGTTGCAGGGCCCGTCCGGTGTGACGCTGACCGTGGATGTGGAGAACCGCCCCTGCATTTTGCCGGGCCGCGAGATAGAGACGGAAACGCCTGGATATGGCGCCGCCTTCAAGCCTGCGGCCAAGGACCGGCGCGGAGTGACGGCCTGGGTAGAACGACCTGGTGCGTTAGCTTTGGGTGATCGGGTGACGTTGTTTGTGCCGGACCAGCGCGGTTGGGCGCCATAAGGCCAGCAAATAGCCCGAAAGTGGGTTTTGGTTTCCCATGTGAAACCGGTTCTCGGTACGACGCCGCATCGGGGGCTGATTATGTCGGAAACCTGCCCAATTTGGTAGCAGCCTGCGGCTATGGGTGTCGTAGGGTCGGCGCATCGCTGCGACGGCGGGAATTTGTGCAGGATAGGTCAATGAGCTTTAAGACAGACATCGAAATTGCCCGCGCGGCAAACAAGAAGCCGATTCAAGAGATTGGCGCCAAGCTGGGTATTTCCAGCGACCACCTGCTGCCTTACGGCCATGACAAGGCCAAGGTCAGCCAGGAATTCATCGACTCGGTTCAGGACCGTAAAGATGGCAAGCTGATCCTGGTGACCGCGATCAACCCAACCCCGGCGGGCGAGGGCAAGACCACCACCACGGTGGGTTTGGGCGATGGGCTGAACCGGATTGGCAAGAACGCGGCGATCTGTATCCGCGAGGCCTCGCTGGGCCCGTGTTTCGGCATGAAGGGCGGCGCGGCAGGCGGTGGCATGGCGCAGGTTGTGCCGATGGAAGAGATGAACCTGCATTTCACCGGCGATTTCCATGCGATCACGTCTGCGCATAATCTGCTGTCGGCGATGATCGATAACCATATTTACTGGGGCAACGAACTGGATATCGACGAGCGTCGGATCACGTGGCGTCGCGTTCTGGACATGAATGACCGGGCGCTGCGCGATACGGTGGTTTCGCTGGGCGGTGTGGCCAACGGTTTTCCCCGTCAGACCGGGTTTGACATTACCGTGGCTAGCGAGGTCATGGCGATTCTGTGCCTGGCGAAAAACCTGGAAGATTTGCAGCGGCGGTTGGGCAATATCATTGTCGCCTATACGCGCGAGCGCAAGGCGATCTATTGTCGGGATCTTCAGGCTGATGGCGCGATGACCGTTCTGTTGAAGGATGCGATGCAGCCTAATCTGGTGCAAACGCTGGAAAACAACCCGGCCTTCGTGCATGGTGGCCCGTTTGCCAATATCGCGCATGGTTGCAATTCGGTGACAGCCACGACAACGGCGATGAAACTGGCGGATTACGTGGTGACTGAGGCCGGGTTTGGCGCTGATTTGGGCGCTGAAAAGTTCATGAACATCAAGTGTCGCAAGGCGGGCATTGCACCTGCCGTTGTGGTGCTGGTCGCCACGGTGCGGGCGATGAAGATGAACGGCGGCATGGCCAAGGCCGATCTGGATGCCGAGAACGTAGCGGCGGTGGCCGAGGGCTGCCCGAACCTGGCGCGCCATATCGGCAACCTCAAGGCCTTTGGGGTGCCGGTTGTGGTGGCGATCAACCATTTTGTGACCGACACCGATGCCGAGGTTGCGGTGATCCGTGACAGTGCAGCGGCTGAGGGCGCCGAGGCGATCCTGTGCCGTCATTGGGAGTTGGGGTCAGAAGGGACGGTTGATCTGGCGACCCGCGTGGCCGAGTTAGCCGATGCGGGTGTGGCCCAGTTCGCGCCGCTTTATCGCGATGACATCGGTCTGTTTGAAAAGATCGAGACCATCGCCAAGCGGATTTATCATGCGGATGAGGTGTTGGCCGACAAGAAAATCCGCGATCAGCTGCGGCAGTGGGAAGAGGATGGGTTTGGCCATTTGCCGGTGTGCATGGCCAAGACGCAATATTCGTTTTCCACTGATCCGTCGTTGCGTGGTGCGCCTACCGGCCATTCGGTTCCAGTACGCGAGGTTCGTCTTGCGGCGGGGGCCGGGTTTGTTGTGGTGATCTGCGGTGAGATCATGACGATGCCGGGTCTGCCGCGCAAACCGGCGGCGATGTCGATTGGCATGAATGACGCGGGCGAGGTCGAAGGGTTGTTCTGACGGTTGTGACGGGGTAGCGGGCAAGGCGGGCATCGAGACCGCCTTGCCCGCGCCTGACGCGCCATGGGCGCGCAGGGCCGCCCGGATTGCAGGCGGAATTTATTTGTGGAGAGAGAGATGGCGGCGGAAAGAATTGACGGCAAGGCTTATGCGGCCAAGGTGCGCGCGCAGGTGGCCGCCGGGGTGGCATCGCTGAAAGAAGTGAGCGGCATTACCCCCGGTTTGGCGGTTATTATGGTAGGAGAGGATCCCGCCAGCGAGGTTTACGTGCGCAACAAGGGGCGGCAGACGCTTGAGGTTGGCATGAACTCGTTCGAGCATAAGCTGGACGGGGATACCAGTGAGGCCGATCTGTTGGCGCTGGTGGCAAAGCTGAACGCCGATCCGGCGGTGCATGGCAT
>JBLINN010000256.1:0-6352 GCA_047639325.1 Paracoccaceae bacterium
TGGCCCCCGGTCCGTGGGTTTTCTTTATGTGTCGCGCCTGGGCACTCTTGGTTCCTAAACTTCGGGGTGCGGGGCCCGCAGGATACTGCGTATCCCGCACCACCCTGCCCGGCGGGCAGGCCCGCCGTTAGTCCTTTAAGCTTTCCTCCCGCAAACCGTCCGCCAGCAGGTTCAGCCCCAACACAAGGCTCAACAATGCTAGCGCCGGGGGCAGGGCAGGGTGCAGATAGATCGACAACAGCTTGCGCCCTTCATTGATCGTGCTGCCCCAGTCCGGGCTTTCCGGCGGCAGGCCGAGGCCAAAGAAGCCCAACGTGCCCAAAAGGATGGTGATATAACCAATCCGCAGACAGAAATCGACAATCAGCGGCCCGCGTGCATTGGGCAGAATTTCCCACAGCATGATATACCACGGGCCTTCGCCGCGGGTCTGCGCCGCTGCCACATAATCGCGTGTCTTGATATCCATTGCCAAGCCTCGCACGATCCGGAAAACGGTGGGGGAATTCACAAACACCACCGATACAAACACCACCAGCATCCCGCTGGGCATGTCGATAAAGTCCAGCACATCTGGCAGCACACTCACCCGTGTTCCCGCCTCGGACACCAGTGCCAGATACCCCCAGATCATCACCCCCAGCACCCCGATCAACAGCGGTGTGCGAAAGCTTGGCTGGGTGTAATAGCGCGAGTTCAGCAAGACCGCGACAAACACAATCGGAAAGATGAACAGCACAGTTGCCATGTAACTGGGCAACCCGGTGGCAACGATCTCTGGCGTCACCAACAGGTAGAACAGCAGGATCACCGGAAAGGCCAGGATCAAATTGGCCAGGAAGGACAGCCAGGTATCCAGCTTGCCGCCATAATATCCGGCGGGCAGACCCAGAGTGATGCCAACCATAAAGGCAAACACCGCCGCCACCGGGGCGATTTTCACCACTTCCCAAGCACCTTTGACCATCCGGCTAAACACATCTCGCGCCAGATTATCACCGCCCAAAAGATACCAAGCGTATTCGCCTTCTTCCGCGCCGCGCAACGGGGTGCCGGGCACCTTGTTCTTCATTCCCGAGGCTTGCGCCAATGGGTCATGGGTGACGATCAGGTCCATCGCGCCAAAAATGCCGGTAAACACCCAGAACATCACCAGCGCAAAGCCGATCATGCCGATGGGGCTGTCAAACAGTTTGCCATAAAGGCCAAGCCGCCGTTTGAAGGCGATCGAGACCGCAAACAGAATGATCAGCGCCAGCCAGACCGAGGTGAATTGATACAACACCCGACCAATGATTTCGATTGTGCTGAGAGGTTCCATATCCCGCGCCCTCCCTTAAGAAATTCGAATGCGTGGGTTCAGATAGACATAGCCGATATCAGATATCAGCTGCGTCACCAGAACCACGATCACAGACACTACAGAAACCGCCAGCAGCAGTTCGATGTCATTATTACTGGCCGCCGAAACCAGCACCCAGCCAAACCCTTTATAGTTGAACAGGGTTTCGACAATCACCACCCCGTTCAGCAGCCAGGGCACCTGCAGCATAATCACCGTAAACGGCGCGATCAGCGCGTTGCGCAGGGCATGACTGATAACGATGTTGGAAAACTTCACACCTTTCAGCCGGGCGGTGCGGATATATTGCGCCGTCATCACCTCGGCCATGCTGGCCCGGGTCATGCGCGCGATATAGCCCATCCCAAAGAGGGAAATCGTCAGCACCGGCAGAAAGAAATTCTCAAAATTTGCGTTTTCCATGGCCGAGGTCGCCGTGCCCTTGAACCATTTCAACCCCACAGCAGAGGACGAAAATACCGCAATAAAGATCACGCCGGATACGTATTCCGGCGTCGCCGTGGTGATGATCGAGATGGTTGACAGGGTACGGTCGGTTACCGACCCCTCGCGCATCCCGGCCAAAACGCCAATCAACAGCGCCGATGGCACCATCAGCACCAGAACCCAGAACATCAGCTTGCCCGTCAGGCCCAGCCTTGTGCCAATAATCCCGGCCACCTCATCCTTGAAAACCGTCGAATAGCCCCAGTCGCCCTGGAGGATACCACAAAAGCGCGCAGCGTCCTGCGCGGCGTCAGCGGCTACAACGCCGTTGATACAGCGCCCGGTGTGTTCACCGTCACTTTCCAACGTCCAGCCCGGCAACACGCCAAGCCACTGGCCGTATTTGACAGGCAGCGGCTGCATATAGCCGTTTTTACCAAGCCAGCTGACGACGGCCTCGTCCGACATCCGGAAGTTGCCCTGTGTTTTGGCCAGCTTTTCCAGGTTTGGAAACAGGTTTGTCAGGAAGAACACAATGAATGTCAGGCAGATGGCCGTCAGAATCATCACGGCGGATCTGCGTAGAATGAAAAGTCCCATGGGTTCCCCTGTTGGTCAGGATGAAAGCAGGCCCGTTTCCCGGACTCTGATTTAGGCAGGTGCAATCGCACCGGGGCCTTAGGGGTGGGGGTCGGCCCAAATCAGGCCGACCCCCGGTTTAGATCAGGCCTTCCAGGCCCATTTATAGTGATGGTGCTCGAACGAGACATGCATGTCCGTCCCGGTCAGACCCTCTTTGAAGTGGCGATAGATCGAGCGCCAATAAGGTTGGATTGTCACGCCTTCGTCCTGGATCATCGCTTCCATCTTCGCCATCACTTCGCGGCGCTTGTCCGCGTCGGCCAGCGACAGGGCTTGGGTCAGCAGAGCGTCGAAATCGGCGTTGGCCCAGCCAAATTCGTTCCATGCCTCGCCCGAGCGATAGGCCAGCGCGTGGATCTGCACGCCCAGCGGACGGCTGTTCCAGTTGGTCGAGCTGAACGGATACTTGGTCCAGTCGTTCCAAAAGGTGCTGCCGGGCAGAACTGTGCGTTTGACCTTGATGCCAGCGTCGCGCAGCTGTGCGGCCACAGCATCGGTGGTGTTCTTGCGCCAGTCATCGTCGATCGACATCAGTTCGTGCTCGAAATCCAGCATTCCGGCTTCTTCCATCAGCGCCTTGGCGCCTGCCGGGTCCACTTTTTGTGGCGGCAGGGGGGCGTATTCAGGATGGATCGGGGCGACGTGGTGGTTCTCGGCTGGTTCGCCGCGATCAGAATAGCCCAGTTCCAGGCAGATATTGTTGTCGACCGCCATCTGCAAAGCCTGACGAACGCGCTTGTCCGCATAGGGCATCTTGCCATCAACTTCGGCCAACTGGTTGGGCCGGATCACAATGGTACCAGCTGTGGGCGCGCTCGACTTTTCCAAGCCAAGACCGTCCAGCACATCAATAAACTCGCCCACTGATTCGTGCAGCATGTCCACTTCTTCGGATTCAATGGCGGCAACCCACGCGGAAGGATCGGTGCCGAAATCGGTATATTCGATCCGGTCCAGATATGGTCCGCCATAAACCTCGGTGCCCCACCAGGTGTGGTCTGCGTTGCGCACCAGGGTGCATTTTACGCCAACTTCCAGAGTGTCGATCAGGTAGGGTCCGGTGCCGACATTTGCCGGAAAGTCGTTGGTCTGGAACGTGCTGTGCATAATGGCCGCCGGATAGTCGGACATGCCGGCAATCAGCGAAATGTCAGGCTGTGGCAGGTTCAGTTTGACGGTGTGGCTGTCCACAACTTCAATCGAGCCTTCGGTCGCCATGTTGGTATCAGCGTCGATCATCGTGGCGAAACGCCCCGCCATCGAGTTGCCTTCCAGGCCCTTGTCACACCAGCCTGCGACACTGCGGGCCACGTCGTCGGCGGTAAAGTCGTCACCATTGTTCCACTTCACGCCCTTGCGGACGTTCAGGGTGTAAACGGTGGCGTCTTCGTTGACTTCCCAGCTTTCCAGAAGCATGCCGCGGAAAGTACCGTCGGAATTATATTCCACCAGATATTCATTGGTGCCGCGGGTTTGATTGCCCATTTCGGACCAGTCATAGGTGCGTGGGTCTTTCAGCGGGCGCACGCCTGTTTGAACGCGCAATGTACCACCGGCCTTTTCGTGGGCCGCTGCCTGCGCCGGGGCTTGCAGCCCGATCAAGCCATAGGCCGCTGCCGAGGTGACCCCAAGCATTGTGGCGCGCGTCATAAATTCACGGCGGTCCAGCTTGCCATCCAATGCCTCCTGTGCGTGCATCTTTGCCGCCCAGTGGATTGGTTTTCCGTTAATTGTTTGGGTAGTCATGAATGTCTCCCTGTAACTTCAAAAGTGTCAAAATTTGGCGCCAGTCCGCGTTTGGCGTCTGACCAGCTTGGATACGGATGTTTTCATCCTTGATTATGTGCATCCCCCTTTTGGCATTCGGCACCAGAAAGGGACATAGGTCAACAAACAGTTTCGCCACTTTTAGGTCAGAAAACGACATCAACCCTGTTCAAAAAGCGACATGTGTCATGTGCGGGGGGCTGAATACGTTTCGGCATTTGTCCCGGCGCTGGCGTCAAATCGATTTGGCGGCGGCGGTGGGTTGGCGGTTTGCACGCCCCCGGCGCAGCGCGGTTGGCGACTGCCCGGTATGGGCCTGCATAAAGCGGGTGAAATAGGCGGCACTGCCAAAGCCAAGGTGGCGCGCGATATCCTGAACCGGCGCTTGCGTTGATATCAGCAGGTGGTGTGCGGCATGCAGCACCCGTTGGGTCAGCAGGGTGGCGGCGGTCAGGCCGGTTTCAGCGCGGCAAACCCGGGTCAGATGGGTCGGGGTCACCCCCAGGGCGGCGGCATGGTCCGCCATGCTGGCCCCGCTGGCAAACTGTGTCACCAGCCGCGCGCAATAGGCGCGTACAAGTCGATGCGCGGCTGTTTCGCGTGGTTCCGGGCCGTTCGCTTGCCCGCCCGTTTGCCCGTCCGCTTGGTCGATTTGGCGCCGCAGCCAGATGATCGCCAGCTCGCTAAAGGCGTCCACAGCGCTTTGGTATAATGGCGCTTGTTGGTTTTGCTCGCGTCCAAGGGATTCCAGTATCATCGTCAGGTCTTTTTGCGCGGCCACATCGCGGATGCGCAGATGTTGCACCGTCTGCGGCAGAGTCTGGGGGGAAACGCCCGGCAGGACCAATACCTGACCAAAGCCCTGACGTCCGGGATCAATCGCCATCAACTGGCGCGCCGGGATGAACAGCGCATTATGGGTGCCGATCCCGCGACGAGCCCCGTCCAGCAGGCAAACACCTTGCCCACGAGTGATCCAGATCAGCAGATGTTCAGACCGGTCATGCGCCAGGTTCAGCTGCCACCGCCCGGCCTGCATCAACTGCCCAAGGCTCAGCAGGCGAATGTCGGTCTGTTCTGTGGGATCAAAGGGCATGTGTTCCGATTAGTCATGTGATGGCTTTGGTTTGCAGAAATAATTGGCATAAATGTCCGGAAATGTAAAGTGACGCCCTCAGCCCATCGGCGACACCTGGTGCCAGTGCCGCATTTTTGACCGAAACCAGGTGCGCTGGCGCTTGGCATATTGGCGCGTGGCGATGCCGGTTCGCTCGCGCGCCTGATCCAGGGTTATGTCGCCGCGCAGATGTGCCACCAGCTCTGGCACGCCAATCGCTTTGCAGGCGGGCAGGGATGGATCATAGCGGTCCAGCATCAACGCCACCTCGTCCAGCGCGCCCTGTTGCAGCATCACATCAAAGCGGCGGGTAATCCGATCCAGCAGCCAATCTTTGGGCGCGTCCATCACCAGCGGCACGGCCTTGTCCACCGCCAAAACCGGCGGCGGCGTGTCGGCCTGCCAATCGGCCAGCGTGCGGCCGGTCGTGGCTTGCACTTCCCAGGCGCGCTGCACCCGTGCGCGGTTCAACATGTCGATCCCGGCAATCGTCCACTCGTCCAGCGCCGCGCTTAACGCCGCCAATGACAACGCATCGCCTGCAGCCCGGACATCCGGCGGTGTTACCGGAATGTCGGCCATCCCTTGCGTCAGCGTGGTGAAATACAACCCCGAGCCGCCCACAATGATTGGCCTGTCAGCCCCTTTCAGCAAGGGCGTCACCTGACGCAGCCAATGCCCGGTGGAATAATCCCCGTTCCACGGCACATGGCCATAAAGATGGTGCGGCACCTGCTGTTCTTCTTGCAGCGACGGGCGCGCGGTAATCACCCGCCAACAGTCAAACACCTGACTGGCATCGGCATTGACGATCACGCCGCCGTACCGCCGTGCAATGTCCAGCGCCAGTGCAGACTTGCCCGACGCCGTCGGCCCGGCGATCAAAACCGGTGCGTCGCGCGGGATATCTGGCAGCGCATTCATCGCATTCATCGCAAAACCCTCTGTTTGGTCAAAAACCTGCCGCCCCTCAGTCGTTGTCGCATTGAATCTGCCCGCGATTTCCGTCACCTTGCACAAAATTAACCCCGTGCCAA
>JBLINN010000257.1:0-6352 GCA_047639325.1 Paracoccaceae bacterium
TAACAGGGGTTTCGCCATTCCTTGATCGAGCCAGAAAAACGCCCGTCTGGGAACCCCAACTCGGCCGCACGAGTCAATCCGCCGCACCAGGAACCGGCCAATCAGCCCGGGGTTTTGCCCCTGTTACGGCCAGTTTGACGAAGTCCTGGTGAAAGGAAAAACCCGGGGTGGCCCGCCCACCGCGCTGCCAATTGCACCGGGCATTCCCCGGGGCGCTGTGTCGAACATGATCGTGTTGGGATATGGTGCCGATGCATCGCTGGGCTGGATCACCGAAAACACTTGCGATGTGGCGGCGGTTATTGTCGAGCCCGTCCAAAGCCGCCATCTTGAATTGCGCCCGGCGCATCGAGGCCGACATGGCGACATACGGCAAGGTTGTTGGCGGCGGCATGCCCATCGGTGTGTTGGCGGGCAAGCGGCGCTTTATGGATGCGCTTGACGGTGGTGACTGGCGCTATGGCGATGACAGCACGCCGCAGATTGCCCCAACCTTCTTTGCAGGCACGTTTGTGCGCCATCCATTGGTTGTCGCGGCGGTTGATGCGGTGTTGGAGCATTTGGAAACCAAGGGGGCCGACTTTGGGACACCACAGCTGACCGTACATCAGCGCTGGTTCAGCGGTTGAACGGCATTTTCGGGCCAACACGGGTTGCCTGATATGGTTTCGCAATATTCCAGCTGGTTTGTGATCCAGACCACGCAACACGACCCACGCGCCACATTGCTGTATCCGCTGATGCGGTTGCAGGGGATTCATGTGATTGACGGGTTCTGCTGTTTCATGACAACCGAACACGGTCAGGCCGAATGCGACCGGATCGCCGACGCGTTTGAACATGCCCTAAAGGCTTTGCAGGCGGTTGGTATTCTCGCCCCACAACAGGATGTGGTTGCGGACCCGGTCAACGTCCCTCCAGTGGCCAAATCTGCCCCAGCTGGCCCGGTTCCCCTGACCGAAAGCCTGCGTGAAATCTGGATGACCCACCAATTGGGGGATCTGCCCGCCGCCAGTTTTAATGAAAGCACGTCAGTCCGCCTGTCTGGCTCTCTGAACGTCACCGCACTGCACGACGCGCTAGAGGCTTTGATTGCGCGGCACGACGCCCTGCGCAACCTGTTGCGTCAGGATGCGGCCAGCCCGCTGGACATTGTGGCTGGGGCACCGATCCGGATGCAACTGGCGCGCCTGTCCGATACCGAACATGTCTTGATCCTGACAGCACATCACATCGCCTGTGACGGCTGGTTCTATAACACCCTGCTAACCGAACTGGCGGCGCTTTATACCGCGCAAACCACTGGCCAGTCAGCAGATTTACCCCCGGCGCCGTCCTTTAGCGCCTATGCTATCGACCGTCAGACACAGGGCACCGACGACCAAACGCGCGATTTCTGGCAGGGGGTTTACAAAACTATCCCCGAATTACTGGACCTGCCAACCGACAGGCCACGGGCCGAGGTCAAATCTTTTCCCGGGGCGACGGCAACCGCGCATATCGGGATCGATGTGCTGAAACCTGCGCGTCTGGCCGGGGCCAAAAATGGCTGCACGCTGTTTGGCGCGCTTTTTGCCGCGCTACAGATCACCCTGGGCCGCCTTAGCAACACGGGCGATGTGGTGCTGGGGGTTCCGACAGGTGGCCAAACGCTGCTGGAGGATCAATCACTGGTGGGCCATTGCGTCAATTTCCTGCCAATCCGCGCCGCGTTTGACCCGGCTGAGTCGGTAAAGGCGCATTTTGCAAGGGTGGCTGCGGCCACGCGCGACGCGCTGGAGCACAGCGATTACACTCTTGGGTCACTGGTGCGCGACCAAAACACGCCGCGAACCCTAAGTAGGCTGCTGTTGACCGAAGTGCAGTATATTCTGGAGAGCCTGCCCGAAGACCTTGCCTTTGGCGGTGCCACTGCCGCGATTTCCCCCAATCCAAAATCGGCAGTGAATTTCGACCTGTTCTTTAACATGATCCAAAGCCGGGCGGGCTTGCGCATTGACGTGGATTACAACACCGATCTGTTTGACCAAGGCACAGTCGAGCGCTGGGTCAGCCATTTTTAGATGGTTCTGAATGGGTTGGCGCAAGATGCCGGCCAACCGACCGAGACCCTGCCGCTGTTGGACCCTGCCGAGGCCATGCGCCAACGCGATGTTTTCAACGCAACGGACGCGGATTTCCCGCGTGACGCGCTGATCCAGGATCTGGTGGCGCAGCGCGCTGCCGCCCAACCACAGGCCATCGCTGTTACTGACGACAAAAGACAGCTGTCCTATCTGGAACTGGACCGGGAAAGCGACGCGCTGGCGGCGCATATTCAGGCCAGTTTGCCGGGATCGGGCGCGCGGATTGCTGTGGCCTTGCCCAGATCGACCGGGATGCTGGTGGCGTTGCTTGCCGTCTTGAAGGCCGGGCATTGTTACGTGCCGCTGGACCCAGAGCTGCCGTCAACGCGGCTTCGGGATGTGCTGCAGGCCGCTGCGGCGACCGGGTTGATTTCCACTGCTGGGTCGCTGCCGGGGCTGACTGATGGGTTGAATATCCAACGGATCGACCCGGTTGGGGCACCGGTTGGGGGGTGGCCCATCACTGTTGATCCCGACCCAAGCAAGGCCGCCTATGTCATTTTCACCTCCGACTCGACCGGCGTTCCCAAAGGCGTGGAAATTCCGCACCGGGCGGTGGCGAACTTTCTGACCTCGATGGCCCAGGTGCCGGGGCTAAGGCCGCATGATACCGTTCTGGCGGTCACCAACGTGACGTTTGACATCGCCGTTCTGGAACTTTTCCTGCCGCTGATTGTTGGCGGTCAGATCATCATCGCCCGGCGCGAGGATGTGCTGGACGGTTTCACACTTGTCCAGCGATTGCAGCAAGGCGATATCACGGTGATGCAGGCCACCCCAACCCTTTGGGCGATGTTGCCCGAAGCTGGGTTCAAGCCGGGAAAAACCCTGAAAATTCTGGTCGGGGGCGAGCCGTTGCCCCAGGATCCTGCCGATAGCCTGACTGTCGATGGCGGGGAGCTGTGGAACATGTATGGCCCAACCGAAACAACGATCTGGTCTGCGGTTTCCCGCGTGCAGAATGGCCAGAGATCACCATCGGGACGCCAATTGCCAATACCCAACTGCATGTTCTGGATGCAGGCGATCAACTTTGCCCGCCGGGTGTGGTGGGCGAGCTTAACATCGGCGGCGACGGGCTGGCGCTTGGGTATTTTGGCCAACCTGACCTGACAGCCAGTGTGTTTCGCCCGGTTTCGCTGCACGCGCCAAATGGGGACATTCAGGTGTTGGAATGGCAAGACACGCAAATCAAAATGCGCGGCTTTCGGATTGAGCTGGAAGAGATCGAAACCCGGCTGCGGGCGGCACCCGGTGTGGCGGCGGCGGCTGTGGCCCTGAAGACCCGGCAAAACGGCGATGCCCAGCTTGTGGCCTATCAGGTGCCCGAACCGGGCGCGGCTGTTGATCCAGGCGATGTCGGGGCGCGTCTGCGCGATGAACTGCCGGGCTATATGGTTCCGGCGGGATGGGTTGTGCTTGGGTCGTTGCCGCAAACCGCCAATGCCAAGCTGGACCGCAAGGCCTTGCCTGATCCTGACAAGGTGGCAACGGTGACGCCGCTGAAAATCGTCGCCAAACCAGTAAGCGATACCGAGCAGCGGATCATGGATATCTGGCAATCGGTGCCGGGCCGGGACGAGATTTCCGTCACCGATACCCTGTTCGAGATCGGCGCTGACAGTCTGTCGGTGTTCCGGATTGCGGCGCAACTGATCGACGCTGGGTTAAATTTGGACGCGCGCAGCGTTCTGGCCGATCCGTCAATCCGGGGCTTGGCAACCTATGCCGACGCTCGGGGTACTGTGGAACCGGCTGTGGCGCCCTTCGTTGAAGACCTTTCGTGGGGGCGCGGCGGGACGGAACGGCGGCGTCGTGACCCGCCGACTGGCCCCCCACCTGGGGACATCACCACAGCGGCAGGGAGGTTTCTTTGACAGAGACCCGGACCTGCCTGCCGTGTGTGACCGCGGCGATCGCCCCAACAAACCGGGGGGCCAGGTCAAGATGGGTCAGCGACCAGGCCGCGACCGGTGCCAGATCGCCCGAGACCCGCTTGATCTGCGCCGCGTCGCCCGGCATCAGGCTGACATCAAAGCTGTCCAGCGGCGTGGACAACCCACCCCCAGTGGCCTTGATCACAGCCTCTTTGCGGGTCCAGCAGCGAAAGAACCCACCCTTCCAGTCGGTGGCGGGCAGGGCGCTCAAACTGGCATATTCGCTGGGCGAAAAGAACCGCGCGGCAACGCCGTCTTCGACCGGTCGCTCGGCCTCGATATCCACACCAAGCTGAATGTCGCGGTCTGCGGCGGCGGGGGCCACAATCAGCGCGGCCCAACCGTTGGCATGGCTCAGATTAAAGGCAGGGCCGCCCGGCAGTTCGGGTTTGTCCTGGGCCCCATAGGAAAACGACACCGCGTCGGGGTGCAGCCCCATGTACTGGCCGATAATTTCGCGCATTCTACCGCGCCCGGTGATGTACCGCAGCTTGTCCTGAGGACGCACAAATCGCACAGCGCGCGCCGTTTCATCCCCGGACAGCAGGCGGGAAAATCCAGTCACACGGTCGGGTTGGTCCAGGGGCCAAATCCACAGATCGACATCAAGCGTCAATTCAGGTCTCCTGATGGCAGCGCTGCTTTAGATCACCATTAGGCACTGAGCGTGCCCGCGTCGAGGAATTCAGCATGATCCGGACCATATTCGTCCTGACCTGTGGTGTCAGTATTTTGCTGCTGGCAATGCTGGTTGTGCCCGCCGGTCGGGACTGGCTACGGGATATCAAGGCGCATCTGTCCTTCCTGCGGTATCAGCACAATATTCAGGGCAACCTGCAGTCCAGCATAATGATACCGATGCCGGATGGGCCGCGCCTTGCCACGGATATCTATCTTCCGGACCAGCCTGACACCAGGCTTGCGACCATCCTGATCTGCCCGCTGTATGGCAAGCGACGGTATAACGAAGTGCGCCATTGGCTGGATCTGTTCCTGCCCCATGGCTTTGCTGTTGTGGTGCAGGACATGCGCGGGCGGTGGGGTTCAGAAGGGGTGTTTGCGCCATACCCCAATGCGGCTGGCGACGGGTCGGCGACGCTGGACTGGATCGTTGATCAGGGTTCGTCGAATGGTCGGGTTGGCACAATCGGCTGTTCCGCTTTGGGCGAAAGCCAGATCCTGTTGGCGGCGTCAGGCCATCCGGCGCATCACGCGATGATCCCGATTGGCGCAGGCGGGGCCATTGGCCGGGCAAACGGCGATTTTGGGTATTTCGGGTTTTTTTGAGGGCGGCATTCCCTCATTGGCCTCAGCCGTCGGGTGGTTTGGCGGTATGGCGGCAAAACCTCGGGCGCTATGAACGGCGCGCACACCGCCCCGGCGACGATCTTGGGCGAATTGCCGTTGCGGGATGCAGTTGCTAAAACCCGCCGGGATCGGGCGGATTTTGAGGCTATGCTGGATTGGTTCGCCACGCCGGATGGGTTTGACGATTGGGGATATGCCAAGGACGGTGACCGCTTTGCGGTGCCTGTGCTGATCGTCGATGCGTGGTACGATCAGGCGGTGCAAAGTGCCTTGGCGCTGGCCAATCTGATGGGCAAAAGCGCGCCGTCGGTTCAGACGATCATCCCACCGGGCACCCATTGCGACACGAATGGCCCATTTCCGTCGGGGACACTGGGGGATATGTCCGTTTCGACTGCCGCCGGCAAGTCGTTGGATGACACTTATGTGGCCTTTATGGCGCATCACCTTAGGGGGGGGCGCCGCCGAATTTGCCCAAGTTTACCACCTATGTCATGGGCGAGGACCGGTGGCTGGAAACATCGCATTGGCCGCCAAAGCAGGCGGTGGAAACAACATGGAACCTATCGGGGCAGCAGCTTGGGGCAGCGGTGGCGGGCGTGGTTGCAAGCCGCAGTTTCACGTCCGACCCAACAAACCCAGTGCCCACCATTGGCAGGGCGATATGTTGTACGGGTGATCCAAACCTGCGCACCGGGCCGCTTTTCCAGAACCCGATCGAAGACCGTTCGGACGTTTTGCTTTTCACTTCTGCACCTCTTGCCGAATCGATGCGCAGTACAGCTTTCCACGCTTGTCGCTGAACATGAATGGTGGCGGTGATCCGCATCGTGAAACGGTGTCGCACCCGGCGCGGATCACCGTACATATGTCCCCGGACGCGCCATCGTCGCGGCGCCTGTTTACCCTGCCGGATTAATGCTGTTGCTCACCCGTTAATCGCCAACTTTCTGGATGTGATGTCCGGGCCGCCAAAAGGCT
>JBLINN010000258.1:0-6341 GCA_047639325.1 Paracoccaceae bacterium
TCGCTGGCGCTGAACCTGCTGGTGCTCGGGTTGGTCACGGGGGCCTTTCTGCGGTTTGGCGGCCCGGACGGGATGCGCCCGCCGCCGCGCACCATCGGGGCGATGCTGTTCCGCGAATTGTCACGCGAAGATCGCCGGGCCTTGCGAGATGACGCCAAAAGCGCCCATGACAAGCGGCCCCTGCGTCGGCGGGCGCAGATTCAGGCGGTTGGGGCGGCGCTGCGGCAATCGCCTTTTGATGCCATCGTACTGGCCGATCTGCTGGCAGGGCAAGAGGCGCAGCACACGGCGTTTAACGCAGCGGTTCATCAGGCCTGGATGAAGCGGGTCAGCGGGATGAGCGATGCCGAACGGCTGGCCTATGCCGACCGTTTGGAAAAGGCGCTGACGCATCATCCGCATTCGGATCGCGGACATCGCAGCAAGCCCGACGATTAAGGCGCGGGGCGTTACGCCGCCGGGCGCAGCAGCGTGACCTGATTGCGCCCGGCGCCTTTGGCCTCGTACAGGGCGCGGTCGGCCTGGGTGATCATGGTGTCGGGTGATTGGTCCGGGTACCGCCCCGGTGATTTGGCGGTTGCCTGATCTGATCCGGGGGGCGAGACAACCAAGCCGATCGAGATGGTGACATCAATCGGTTGGTCCTGGCCGGGCACAAAATACGGCGAGCGGTTGATCCGGCGGCACAGCCGGTCGGCGGCGGCAACAGCGCGGTCTTGGCTGGTGCCGGGCATCACGATCAGGAATTCCTCGCCGCCGACGCGGGCAATCATGTCATCAGGGCGCAGCGCGCCCAACAGGCGATGGGCAGTTTCGACCAGAACCGCATCACCTGCCGGGTGGCCAAAGCGGTCATTGATATGTTTGAAATGGTCCAGATCGGCCAGCATCACTGCAAAACTGCTGTGTTTTTCCATCGCTTGCCTTGCGATATGCGCCAGCCGGGGCAGGGCATAGCGGCGGTTATACAGTCCGGTCATCGGGTCCAGAACCGCCGCGCGCAGCGCGTTATGCACGTTGTCGCGCAGCTGGTCGGCCTCGGCTTTGCGCCGCAGCTGGGTGTCCAGCCGCAGCGTCAATTCCTGAGTGCAAAAGCCGGCGGGCAACACGTCATGCGCGCCGCGATCCAGCGCTTCGGCTGCCAGATGCGGGTCTGCGGGGTTGGGGACGGCGATCACCGCTGCGTGCCGGGTGGCGGCGCGGGCGCGCAGATCGGCCAAAAGGCGCAGCCCGGCGCCGTTTTCTGACCCGGCACCCGTCTGCCCCCCGGTTGCGGGCAATTCAATGACGATGGCGTCATGCGCGGGTTCGCCCAGCAGGGCATGCACGTCGCCCATTTGATAGATATCCAGCTGATGCGCGGTCTGTTTTTTGAGGCGCGCGCGCCACACCGCCCCGGTTGCGGCGGTTTGCGTCACCAATGCCACCCGCGCCTGCCGGCGTGGCGCGGCGACAAAGCCCATCGCTGGTTCGGCCAGGCCAAGGGCGCGCGATGCCCCGCCTTGCAGGCGCAGATCTTCGGCGCTGGAGCGGGCGCGGATCAGGCTGCGGACCCGGGCCTGCAGGATAACGTCGTCAAGTGGATGCGACAGCACATCGTCAATGCCCGCCGCCAGCGCCCCAAGCCGCGCGGCGCGGTCATTTTGTGGCGTGATGGCGATAACCGGGATGGCCGCCAGCTGCGCATCCGCCGCCAACAGCGCCCGCAGCGCCATCGCGTCGCCATCCGGCAAGGTCATGGCGGTGACAATCAGGTCAGGCCGGGCACGGCGCACCAGCGCGGGCAGGCCAGCCAACCCGTCGGCCTGCACCACGTGATAATAGGCAGCCGACAGCTGCACCTTTAGCATAATCCGATTTGTTGAGACCCCATCCAGGATCAGAATCGTGCCTTGCACATCCTCGCCTTTCAACACTTGCATTTGTATTAAGGCAGAGTCTTTATGAGAGTGGTTAACAAACCCTTTCCTTTTGTCGGATAAATTCGATCACATGCAACTTTCCGCCGATGCCGCCGAAACTCTTGCCTTACAGGCCTTGGCCTGGCTGGTGACCAACGAAGACCTGTTGCCGGTGTTTCTGGGGGCCACGGGCGCGTCGGAATCCGATTTGCGTGATCAGGCGGGAGAGCCCGCGTTTCTGGGGTCTGTACTGGATTTCCTGATGATGGATGACGCTTGGGTGATTGCCTTTTGTGACACGGTTTCAGCGCCCTACGAGCGCCTGATGCAGGCCCGTGCCGTGCTGCCGGGAGGGCAGCAAGTGAACTGGACTTGATTCGCGCAAATATGCCCTATTCACAACAGGATACCGCCCATGCCCATCGACGCCATTCTGTTTGACAAGGACGGTACGCTGTTCGATTTCAGCGCGACCTGGAGCGCCACAACGCGGCAGGTGATCCGCGACCTTTCGGGGAATGATCCGGCTTTGGCCGGGGTTCTGGCCGGGGTTGCGGGGTTCGATCTGCAAACCGGCAATTTTGCGCCTGACAGTATTCTGATCGCCTGGTCCAACCGCGAGATCGCCGAAGAACTGGTTTTGGTGCTGCCCGGGCGCAATGTTGCAGAGATCGAACAGCAGATGATTGTCGCGGCCACCGGTGCCACCCTGGTCCCGGCTGTGCCCCTGCCGGAGTTTCTGGATGACCTGGCGGCACGCGGGCTGGCGTTGGGGGTGATGACCAATGACGCTGAAACCAGCGCGCGGCATCATCTGCACTCCGCAGGCGTGCTGGACCGGTTTGCGTTCATCGCCGGGTTTGACAGCGGCCATGGGGCGAAACCGGCCCCTGACCCGTTGCTGGCATTTTGCCGCGCGGTGGGGGCGGCCCCGGCGCGCGCGGCGATGGTGGGCGACAGCACCCATGATCTGGTGGCCGGGCGCGCCGCTGGCATGATCACCATCGGGGTGCTGACCGGCGTGGCCGATACGGCCGAGCTGACGCCGCACGCGGATGTGGTGTTGCCCGATATCGGGCATATTCCGGGCTGGTTGGCGCGTTGATCCGCCACAAAACCGGCGATCTCCAGCAAAAAACGACAAGCCTTGTCGCAATCAGAGAGGCGATGTGACCGCCCGTGTTGCCTGCTGAATGGCGGAGACGCGAAAGGAAATCGTATGGCACAGGCATCAGGACAGGCATCAGGACAGGCATCAGAACGCTGGCGGCGCGGTGGTGGACGGGCAGGCAATGCAGCCCGTCGCGGCGGCGAAGTGATCGACCAGATGCCCTGGCGCATTCCGGTGAATATCGACCGCCCCACAGAACCGCTGGACGCCGAGGGCGTTGCCGCGATCCACGAAGGTGCGATGCGCATTCTGGAAGAGATCGGCGTGGTGTTCCTGAACCCCGAAGCGCTGGAGATTTTCCGCAAGGCGGGCTGTTCGGTGCAGGGCGATCTGGTGCGAATGGATCGCGATTTTGTCATGGAGATGATCGCCCGGGCCCCATCTGAATTCACCATAACGCCGCGCAATCTGGACCGGACCATTCCGATTGGCGGCAAGCATATCCTGTTTGGCAACGTGTCATCGCCGCCCAATTACTGGGACATGGAGATTGGCAAAAAGGTGGTTGGCACCCGCGAAATGTGCGCCAATCTGCTGAAGCTGACGCAGTATTTCAACTGCATCCACTTTGCAGGCGGCTATCCGGTGGAACCGGTGGATATTCACGCCAGTGTGCGCCATCTGGACGTGCTTTTTGACAAGCTGACGCTGACCGACAAGGTGATGCACGCCTATAGCCTTGGCAAAGAGCGGGTCGAGGATGTGATGGAGATGGTGCGCATCGCCGGTGGGCTGACCCACGAAGAATTTGATGCCAAGCCGCGGATGTACACCAACATCAACTCTACCTCGCCGTTGAAACACGACTATCCGATGATCGATGGCTGTCTGCGCATGGCGCGGCGCGGCCAGGCAATCGTCGTCACGCCGTTCACCCTGGCAGGCGCAATGGCACCGGTGACGATGGCGGGCGCTGTGGCGCAATCACTGGCCGAGGCGCTGTGCGCGATTGCGCTGTTCCAGTACGTGACACCGGGGGTGCCGTGCGTGATTGGCACGTTCACGTCGAATGTTGACATGAAATCAGGTGCCCCGGCCTTTGGCACCCCGGAATATATGCGCGCAACCCAGATGACCGGGCAGATGGCGCGGTTCTATGGCTTGCCACTGCGTTCGTCTGGTGTGTGTGCCGCCAACGTGCCGGACGGGCAAGCGATGTGGGAGACCTCCAATTCGTTGTGGGCGGCGGTGCAGTCGGGCACCAACATGGTCTATCACGCCGCTGGCTGGCTAGAGGGTGGGCTGATTGCGTCGCCTGAGAAGTTCATTATGGATTGCGAGATAATACAACAGATCCAACGCTATATGGAGCCCGAGATCACCGCCACCACCGCTGATCACATCGCGCTGGACACGATCAAAGAGGTCGGGAACGAGGGGCATTTCTTTGGCACGCAACATACGCAGGACCGCTATACATCGGCGTTTTATCAACCGTTCCTGAGCGATTGGAAGAACTTTGAGGGTTGGGAGGCGGCAGGCGCTGTGTGGACGCCAGAGCGCGCGCATCACATGTTCAAGAACATCATCGGCAGTTTTGAGGCCCCTGCGCTGGATGCTGGTATCCGCGACGAACTGGCCGATTTTGTCGCCCGGCGCAAGGCCGAGGGCGGGGCGCCGACGGATTTCTGAAGAGAGTTGATTTCACCGGACTTTATGGTCCGCCCCTCGGGGCTGATGTGTCGGGGTGCGGCCAAGCTGGGTGGAGTTGATCGTTTTGGCGTGATGGGTGTGGCATTGGATTATTGTCCGTTTTGCGGGGGTGCCGAAGACGTTGAATTGCACCCTCAGCTTTGGTAAATGCGACCGATGGAAAACGCCGTTCTTTTTGATCTTGATGAGACATTATTTGATCGAAGGGGGTCTTTGAGGGTGTTTCTGTCAGATCAAATTGAACGGTTGTGGCCTGGCAATTTTTGCGACCCGCAGATTGTTATACCAACCTGCACTAATCAACACTCATGAGCCCATTGGCGGTGTCCGATGGACATGATGCGCCCGGGCTGGTCGATCAACTTGTTCCTGGCATCACAGCAATGATCGACGATTTCGTTATAGGATCCGAAAACACGGTTGGAGAGCCAGTTATCCCGCATGAACTGCCAGATATTTTCGACTGGATTGAGTTCTGGACACTTGGCCGGTAGCGGGATGATGCTGATATTCTCGGGTATGACGAGCGCGTGGGTCATGTGCCAACCAGCCTGGTCCACGAGCATTACGGCATGGGCACCCAGCGCGACGGTTCGAGCGATTTCTGCAAGATGCAGGTTCATCCCTTGCCTGGCAGGCGATCGCGCAGCGATCTGCCGAGAGGGGCGTCAGTGTTGCAGAACGGTAGGACAAGCCCTGCGCCCTTGCCTCGGGCCGGACAGATCGCTCCGAAGATGTAGGTCGATGTGGTTCGTTGATCAAGTGGTGCCGATGGGCGTGTTCCACGCTTCGCCCACCGGCGAGTGATCTTGTTTTTCTGACCTACGCGCGCCACGTCCTGGAACCAGATTTCTATCGCAGCGCCTTGCGGGAGACGCGCGCGAACTTTTTCCAGTTCGGTTGCAAAGCCCCCTTTTTAAACGCCTCCAGCGCTTCGGTGTCTTGCGCATGATGGCGAGGCCGCGCCGTAAGCTTGACATAGCCGAGCTTCTTCAGCTCCCGGCCCACGGTCGTTTCATCAAGCGAGACTTTAAATTGCGCATAGAGCCACTGTGCCAGGTCGATCAGCCGCCAACGCACAACCCCATGGATCGCCGGGATCGGACCGCTCTCGACGATCGCCACAAGCGCCTGGCGTTGGGCATCATTGAGTTTGGGGCGATTGCCGGGCGCCTTGCCATCAATCAGCGCATCCGGCCCGCGGGCATTGAACCGCACGACCCAGTCGCGCACAATCTGTAGACCCACCCCGCCGATCCGCGCAGCATCGCTGCGGCTGCTGCCATCGTAAATCTCAGCCAGCGCCAGCAGCCGTCGGCTCTGGTTCGCGTTCTTCGTCTTCCGTGCCAGGCGCCTCAATGCCGCCCCGTCAAAATCCGTCCGTAATCCTATCGCTGCACCCATGGCCACGTCCTCCCAGACATGACACCATAGATTCAGACTTTTGCGACTTTGGGAATCCACAACGTGAGTCAACATTCACGCCGATTGGTATTATCTGCTCCGTAACCGCGCGATTGAGACCGGCTGCCTGATCTTGATGTGATGATTTAGGACACGTGCATAACGACGTCGCTAACGGCGTGTCTTGTTGGGAGGGTGTAATGCGGGGCGAG
>JBLINN010000259.1:0-6311 GCA_047639325.1 Paracoccaceae bacterium
TTTCCGACGCCGTTGCCTGCAATGGTGATTTGCCCGCCATATCTCATCCTCCAAATCAGATACCGAAACAGAATCACACCCGACAATCGTTGGCCAGCCAAAACCAACCCGCTTAGTGGTGAATATCGACCAGACACTGTCTGCTGCCGAATTTGAACCCAACGAACAGACAATTGCCTTTTTGCCGTTCTTCCACATCTACGGGCTGCAAGTGCTGATCAATATCTACCTGTCTGACGGTGGCGGACTGATCACCATTCCGCGCTTTGATCTCGAACAATACCTGTCGCTGTGCGAAAAACACAGAACTCCACGCCTGTGGATCGTACCACCGATTGCCATCGCCCTGGCGGCGCATCCGATTGTCGACAAGTTCGATCTGTCGGCAGTCAGCCAGATCAACTCTGCCGCCGCCCCGCTGGGCGAGGATGTGGCCGAGGCCATAGCAAACGGCTGAACTGCCTGGCCACCCAAGGCTACGGCATGACCGAAACCAGCCCAGTTGTTCACCTGACCCCGCTTGCCGCACCGCGCGCCGGGGCCTCCGGCGTGACAATCGCAAATACCGAATGCCGCATCGTTGACCTAGAAACCGGCAACGACGTCGACCCCGGCGCCACGGGCGAACTTTGGGTGCGCGGGCCGCAGGTGATGAAAGGCTATCTGAACAACCCCACCGCCACCGCTGAAACCATCGATGCCGAGGGCTGGCTGCGCACCGGTGATATAGGGCGGTTTGATCAGGATGGCTATCTGTTCCTGACCGACCGGGTCAAAGATCTGATCAAATACAAAGGCTTCCAGGTCGCCCCGCCAGAGCTGGAGGCCACCCTGCTAACCTATCCCAACATCGCCGATGTCGCGGTGATCGGCGTCCCCGACGCGGATGCGGGCGAGGTGCCGATGGCCTTTGTCGTCCCCGGCGCCGACACTGGCAGAGGTGCAGGATTTTCTCGAAGGTAAGCTGGCGCATTTCAAACAAGTGCGCCGGATAGAAGTCGTTTCAGAAGTGCCGAAATCCGCCTCGGGCAAAATCCTGCGCCGGGTTCTACGTGATCAGGTTAACGCCTGACCACCGGACAGGGCCGGGGCGGTTCAGCAAAACCGTTCCGGCCCCACCCACTGCCCCGCCGAATAGCGGTCGCCATGCGCCCAGCCAATCGGCAACACCTGCTCGATCCGGGCCAAATCCTCTGCCGTCAGCGCCAGATCGGCCCCCGCCATCAATTCGCGAAAATGGTCAACAGATCGCGTGCCGGGGATCGGGATTACATGATCGCCCTGATGCAGCAACCATGCCATCGACAGCGCCGCAGCACTGGTGCCCATTTCGGCGGCCAGTGCCCGATACCCATCGGTGATCCGCAGGTTGGCGTCCAGATTGGGCTGCATGAACCGCGGATTGCCCACCATAAACCCCAGTTCGGCAATCGCCGCCTTGGGCAACGGATTATCTGTCAGCAACGACCGCCCCACCGGCGAAAACGCCACCAATGCCGTGCCCAGCTCGGCGCAGGCCTGCACCAGCCCCAGTTCGGGAGCGCGGGTGGACAGCGAATATTCCGACTGAACGGCGGCAATTGGATGCACCGCTGCTGCCCGGCGCAGACTGGCCGGTGCGACTTCGGAAAACCCGATGCTGCGGGTTTTCCCGGCCTTCACCAGCCGCGCCAAATTCTCGGTCGCTTCTTCAATTGATACATCCGGGTCGCGCCGATGGATGTAAAACAAATCAACCTGTTCCACCCCCATCCGCGCCAGCGATTTGTCCAGCTCGGCCTCTAGATGCGCCGCAGAGTTGTCAAAAAGCCGGTTGCCATCGCCGTCCCGGCTGATCGCCGCCTTGGTCGCAATCTGGAACTGGCCACGCGCCGTAGGATGCGCTGCCAGATAGGTACCAATCACCGTTTCCGATCGCCCCATGCCATAGACATTCGACGTGTCGAGATGGGTCACCCCCAGCTCCAGTGCTGCGTCCAGAATAGCATGGCTGGCCGCGTCGTTTGTCGCCCCGTAAAAATCGGAAAACGACATCGCGCCGATCCCAATGGCCGAAGTCATCGGGCCGTCCTGGCCAAGGCGTCTTTGCAGCATACCGGTCTCCTTAAGATTTTTGGCGTTTGGCCTCGGCCACGCGGATCGCGGTGGCAACGGCCTTTTCAATGCTCATATCCGACGTGTCGATCAGCACCGCATCCACCGCGGCCTGCAGCGGCGCAGTTGCCCGGTCCCGATCGCGGGTGTCGCGTGCGACGACATCCGCCAAAACACCATCCCGGGTCACGTCCAGCCCCTTGGTCGCCAGCTCCAGGTACCGCCTTTCAGCGCGCACGTCGGCGCTGGCGGTGACAAACAACTTTACCTCGGCCTGTGGACAAATCACCGTGCCAATATCGCGCCCATCCAGCACCGCGCCCCCGGCCCGACGGGCAAAGGCGCGCTGGAAATCCACCAAAGCGGCGCGCACATCCGCAATCACCGCTACCTTGCTGGCGGCATCGGCCACGGCGGGGCTGCGCAGATCATCGCGCTGCATATCCTCGGCCACCAAGGCGCGGGCCGCGACAACCGGATCAACCCCAGTCAGGGTCTTTGCCCCCACAACCCGGTACAACAGCCCGGTATCCAGATGCGCAAAGCCAAAATGTGCCGCAACCGCCTTGGAAATCGTGCCCTTCCCGGCAGCTGCCGGACCATCAATGGCAATGGTAAACGGCTCACTCATCGCGTCCGCCACTGCCAAAATTCCCGCTGGCACCAAAATAAACGCATCCCCGTCAACTCGCGTCCCGGACCAGCTTGGCCCCCAACCCGGCCATCAAAGGCTCAAATATCGGGAAAGACGTGGCAATCGGCGTGCCATCATCCACCGACACCGGTGCCCGCGTGCCCATGCCCAGAACCATAAACGCCATGGCGATCCGGTGATCCAGATGGCTGGCACAGGTCGCGCCGCCCGGCACATTGCCCGGCCCCATACCGGTCACGCCCCACCAATCCTCGCCCTCATCCACCGCCACCCCACAGGCACGCAGGCCCACCGCCATCGCGTCAATCCGGTCGCTTTCCTTGACCCGCAATTCGCGCACCCCGGTCATCAGCGTCTTGCCCTGGGCAAACGCCGCCACTACCGACAGAATCGGATATTCGTCAATCATGCTGGCCGCCCGCTCCGGCGGCACAGTGATCCCCTGCATATCGGGCGAATAGCGCGCGCGCAGATCGGCCACCGGCTCGCCGCCCTCAACCCGCTCATTCTCATAGGTCAGATCAGCCCCCATCTCGCGCAGCGTGGTATACAACCCCGCCCGCGTCGGGTTCAGCCCGATCCCCGGCACCAGAACATCCGATCCCGGCACAATCAGCGCCGCACAAACCGGAAAGGCCGCACTCGACGGATCGCGTGGCACCACAATCACCTGCGGGCGCAACTCGGGCTGGCCAGTCAGGGTAATCACCCGGCCTTCATTCGTTTCCTCAACACTGATCTCGGCCCCAAACCCCGCCAACATCCGCTCGGTGTGATCGCGGGTGGCTTCCTTCTCGATCACCACCGTCTGCCCCGGCGCATTCAGCCCAGCCAGCAACACCGCCGATTTCACCTGCGCTGACGGCACCGGCACCACATAATGCACCGGCACCGGATCAGCCGCGCCTACAATGGTCATCGGCAGCCGTCCACCAGACCGCCCCACAGACTGCGCGCCAAACAGCGCCAACGGGTCCGTCACCCGCGCCATCGGCCGCCCGTTCAAACTGGCGTCGCCAGTAAATGTCGCAACAATCGGCGATGTCGCCATCGCCCCCATGATCAACCGCACCCCGGTGCCGGAATTGCCGCAATCAATCACCTGATCCGGCTCGCCAAAGCCACCAACACCAACGCCATGAACCGACCAACTGCCGCCCCCAAGGTCCGTCACCTCGGCGCCAAAGGCCCGCATCGCGCGTGCCGTATCCAGAACATCCTCGCCCTCCAGCAGCCCGGAAATGCGCGTCTCACCCACCGCCATCGCCCCCAAAATCAGCGACCGGTGCGAGATCGACTTGTCGCCCGGCACCTCCGCCATACCTGAAAGAGGCCCACAAGGGGCCGAAGTCATCGGGATTGGGGTGCCGTGGCCGGACATGGGATTTCCTTCGTTTTGTCAGGCCAAAGACTTAGCGAATTGCCCCGCAACGGTCCAGCGCCAAACCGACCCAAACCAGCCTTGCACGCCCCCTGCTTTTTCTTGTCGACAAATACTCAAATCCCAACTTCCCCCCCCGCGATGCGCGCAGAAATCGCAAGCCCCTCACGCCCGCTCGTCCTGCTCCCCTAACCAAACCTGCGAGTTTTCCTCGGCAATGCGCCGGAACACCTCGTCCCCCAACGCATTCCGCAGACGAAAACACACTGCCTTTTCCGAAAGCTCTTCTTGCCGCGTCATATAAAAGTCCGACCCGAACAACACCCGCCGCCGCAACTGTTCGTTCCAGTCCTCATCGCCCAGCAGAAACAACCGCAGGAACGGCACATAATCCTCGAACTGAAACAACGTATAGGAAATACCCGTCCACATACCCGGCCAGTCCGGGCTGCAAATCATCCGCCGGATTGCCACTTGCCAGTTGCGCTGGAATTCATCCTGAAAGGGATTGGGCTTACTCGGATTCACATAAGCCGCCCAATCCCGCTGCCCGCCAAAATGCGCCAGACAAATACGCAGATCGGGAAATTGCGTCATCACGCGGCGATAGGCCTCGGGTTCGGTGAACAGATCAGCAAAATGATCCGGCAAATGCAGCCCCTGCACCCCGCCGCGCGAACAATGGGTCATCAACGGCAACCCCTGCGCCTGCATCCGCGGATAGACATGTTGCATCAACACCGGATGATCCGGGGCAAATCCAAGCCGTGGGTATATCTTCACCCCCCGGAACCCATGCACATCAATCGCCCGCCACACCTCCTGCGCCTTGGGGTCAGCACGCGGATCAATCGTGGCAAACGGGATAACGGACGCCCCTAATTCAGGATGACGCGCCAATGTCGCCAGCTCATCATGCTGCGCCCGCAATGTGTCGCGCGGCGTGCCGTAGCCAAAGGCCGACATCTCCATCGGTAAAACCACAAACCGCGTATTGCCCGGATAGTGGCGGCGAATATTCTCCAAAATATCCTGCTGGCTGCTTTCTTGCGCCTCTTGCTGGAGCCGGTGCAACCGGCGCAGCTTTTCCGCCGCCGGATGCTGCCCTACAAGCGCCGCCAGCCAGGCAAGCCCCCGGATCAGCGAGGGCCAGCGCTTGAACAGACGCAACCAGCGATAGGGGTAATCTTCCGGCACATGCCGGTCGGTGAACAAATGAATATGACAATTGGTAATCCGAATGCCAGACATGGGTTTGCCTCCGGGATGCTACAAAACACAACCCCGCACGCGACACCCTTCTTCCGGCACACCGCGTGTACAGCGGCTGACCCGGATTAGGGGCAAACGGGGATCTCACCGGAAGTCTAGCGCATTAATTTGGCACTCAGATCAGGAATTGCGACGAAATGTCAGATAATGTTGCGGGCGACCCTCGCGCAACGCCTTTTGCTCATACCGCGTCGGCAACCAGTCGTCCCACGGCTCGCGCCAGTCAACGGGACGCTCGGCCAGCCATTCGAAACCCGCGCTTGGCACTTCTTCCAGCGTCTGGCGCACGTAATCCGCGATATCCGTCGCCACCCGCAGGATCGCTCCGGGTTTCATCACCCGGGCCAACGGCAGCAAATGCTCTTGCGTGACAAACCGGCGCCGATGGTGCCGCGTCTTGGGCCAGGGATCCGGATACAGAAGAAACGCCCGCGAAATCGACGCCTCGGGCAATACATCCATCAAATCGCGCGCATCGCCGGGATGCACCGCCAGGTTTTCGACACCCGCGCGCCGGATCTTGCCCAGCAGCATGGCGACACCGTTGATATAGGGCTCGGCCCCGATGATCCCGACATCGGGGTTACTTGCAGCCTGATGCACCAAATGCTCGCCCCCGCCAAAACCGATTTCCAGCCAGACAGGCCGGTCGCCAAACAGCGTAGTCAGATCAAGCGCGGTGCGATCCGGGTTGACGTCCCAACCCACAGCGCCGGGCGACAACCCGTCCAAATCTTCGGCCAAATAGGCCTTTTGGCTTTGCTTCAGGGTCTTACCCTTCAGGCGGCCATAAAAATTGCGGTGTGGGCGATCAGTATGTGTCATGCCGGGCGGTTTAGCGGCACAAGACCGTCACTGCAACGGGGTGTCCCCCCGTAGGGTGTGCTTTTAGCGCCCCGTCCTTGCGAC
>JBLINN010000260.1:0-6207 GCA_047639325.1 Paracoccaceae bacterium
TTGCGTAACTGGTGGAAAACCGTCTTCCGGCAGCCTGAAGGAAGGGGGTTTGGGCGGACAGAGCCTGTTTTCATATAAAATCAGGCGGCGTCCGCCACCCCGCAAAATATGGCCTGAAATCGACATACGTCACCACCCCCATAACCCCCAAGGATCACCCAGATGCCCGTCAAGAACCGCTTTGCAGAATTGCAGACTGAAATCACCGAATGGCGCCGTGACATTCATGAAAACCCTGAAATCCTGTTCGAAACCCACCGCACCAGCGCGTTGGTGGCCGAAAAGCTGCAAAGCTTTGGCTGTGACGAGGTTGTTACCGGGATTGGCCGCACTGGCATTGTGGCGGTGATCAAGGGCAAGACAGATACATCAGGCAAGGTGATTGGGCTGCGCGCCGACATGGACGCGCTGCCGATCCTCGAGGCGACGGGGCTGGACTATGCCAGTAAAACCCCCGGCGCGATGCATGCCTGCGGCCATGATGGGCACACGGCGATGCTGCTGGGCGCCGCCAAATATCTGGCCGAGACCCGCAATTTCGACGGCACCGCCGTGGTGATCTTTCAGCCCGCCGAAGAGGGCGGCGGCGGCGGCAAAGAGATGTGCGACGATGGCATGATGGACCGCTGGGGCATTCAAGAGGTTTACGGCATGCACAACTGGCCGGGTATGCCAGTGGGCAGCTTTGGCATCCGCGCAGGCGCGTTTTTTGCCGCCACCGATCAGTTTGATATCACGCTGGAAGGGCGCGGTGGCCATGCGGCCAAGCCACATGATACGGTCGATACCACGGTGATGGCGGCACAAACGGTGCTGACCCTGCAAACCATCGCCAGCCGCAACGCCGACCCGGTGGATCAGCTGGTGGTGTCGGTGACCTCGTTTGAAACCTCGTCCAAGGCGTTCAACGTGATTCCGCAAAGCGTGCAAATGAAAGGCACAGTGCGGACCATGAGCCCCGAGATGCGCGATCTGGCGGAAAAGCGGATCAAAGAGATCTGCAACGGCATTGCGGCGACGTTCGGCGGTACCGCGAATATCAACTACATCCGTGGCTATCCGGTGATGGTCAACCACGAGGACCAGACCGAATTCGCCGCCGACGTGGCGCGGTCGGTGTCAGGGGCCTGCGAGGACGCCGATCTGGTGATGGGCGGCGAGGATTTCGCCTTTATGCTGGAAGAGCGCCCGGGGGCGTATATCTTGGTGGGCAACGGCAAAGATGGCGCGATGGTGCACCACCCGGAATACAACTTTAACGACGAGGCGATCCCCGCGGGATGCAGCTGGTGGGCAGAAATCGTCGAACGCCGGATGCCTGCGACGTAGGGTGTGCATTCTGCGCACCTTTGCGAGGTCTTCAACAAAGGTGCGCTAAAAGCACACCCTACGGGGACAGTGCCTGATAGACCGCTTCGATCCCTGCCGTTTCGGTTGCGGCACTGAAACCGTGTACGGCAATTTCGCGGGCGGCAGCACTTGTGCCCGCGTGTCGGGGGGCATCGGTTAGCAGGGCGCGGGCGGCCTTTGCGGCATCCTGTGCGGCCTCTTGCGGCACCACTAATCCGCTACGTCCCTGCGCGCTGAAGGCTTGGTAATATCCGGCCTCGCTGCCGACAAACGGCACGCCGCTGGCCATACCTTCCAGTGGGACCATGCCGTAACCTTCGTAGCGCGGCAGTTGCATTACCAGCGACAGGGCACGCATTTGGGCGGGCAACCGCTGGGCAGGGACTTCGCCGACAAATAACAGGCGATCTGTCAATCCGGCAGCGGCGACCTGCGTCTGCAAACCCTTCAAAAACCCTTGATGTTCGCGCGCCGCGCGCCCGATCACCAGAGCCACTGCACCCGGCAGGTTCGGCAGCAGGTGCAGCATTGCCTGCACAAACAGGTCCGTGCCCTTTTCCGGGCGGATGCGGCCAATGCTGGCAATGCCCAGCGTGCCGCCATATCCCAGCCCGGCCCAGTCGGCGGCACGGTCAGCCGATGGTGTAAACAGATCGGTATCCACCCCATGTGGCACCACCGCGCGCACATGCGGTACAAACTCCGCCGCGCGCTCGGTGGTGGCAATCACCGCATCCATCCGGCTGATCAACCAGCGGGGATAGGTCGAGTGCCGCCGTTGCGCGGCGGAGGTGAACACGATGCGGATCGGCAGGCGCAGCACGTCCCGGGCCCAGATCGCCGCGCGCATTTCCGGGTTGCGTCGGACGTGCCAGAGGACAAATGGCTTGCCCGGCGGGGGCGTGCGCGTCAACCCGCGGGCCGCAGCCACGGTGATCGGATCGGGGCAGCCGGGCAGGGGGTAGCCCACCAGCCGCAGGTCATGCGATTTGGCTTGTAGTCGGATCACATTGGCCGCCGTTGCCGACACGCCGGTGAAATTGCGGTTGAAATTGGTGACGAACAGATCAGGCATTGCCAGCCTTTAACCCCAGATCGGCACAAAGCCTGTCGATGATCCCGTCCAGCGCCGATTGTTGCCCTTTAACAAATGCGCCTGCGGCCCGGGTCGCCGCCTGCAACTGATCCGGTTGTTCCAGCCAGAGCGCAACCGCCCCGGCCAGGGCCGGGGCCACCGAGACCTCTACTGCGCCGCCTGCGGCAATCAAAGGCTGATAGGTTTCGGTAAAGTTGCTGACATGCGGACCGGTGATCACCGCCGCCCCGGCCTGTGCGGGTTCAAACGGGTTGTGCCCGCCAATCGGCTTTAACGACCCGCCCAGAAACACGATCGGTGACAGTGCATACCACGTGCCGGTCTCGCCCAGCGTATCGGCCAGATAGACCTGCGTTTGATCGCCGACCTGCCCGCCGCTACTGCGCCTCGCTTGCGTGAACCCGGCCCCAGTGACCAACCCCGCCACCTCGTCGCCACGGTCCGGGTGGCGCGGGATCAGCACCAGACACAGGTCGGGATGATCGGCCAACAAGGCGCGATGAGCGTCCAGAACCACAGTCTCTTCGCCCGCGTGGGTCGAGCTGGCAATCCACACTGGACGCCCGCCCAGATCCGCCCTGATCTGGGCTAGCGTGTCGCCATCCACCGGCAGTGGCGCCGAGGTGGATTTCAGGTTGCCGCCCACCGTAACCCGGTCTGGATCGGCGCCCATCGCCAGCAGGTTATCCGCTGTGGCGTGGTTCTGCGCCAACAAAAGGCTGAACTGATCCAGAATAAACCGCGCGGTGGCGGGGCGTTTGCGCCAGGCGACAACTGATTTATCCGACAGCCGCGCGTTCAAAAGCACCAAAGGCACCCCGGCCGCGCGTCCTTGTACCAGCATCAGCGGCCACAGTTCACTTTCGACAAACACCCCGGCGCTGGGGCGCCAATGGCGCAGGAACCGGCCCACAGGTGCAGGCGCGTCCAGCGGGGCGAACTGATGCCGGGTGCGCGGAGGCAATCGCTTGGCGATCAGATCGGCCGAGGTGGCGGTGCCCGAGGTGATCAGGAATTCGGCGGGTTTCAGACGGGTGCCCATGCGGGTGATCAGGGTCAGTACCGACAGGCTTTCGCCAACGCTGGCGGCGTGGAACCAGATCAGCGGCGCGTTAGGGCGGGGCAGGCTGGCATGGCCGAGCCGTTCTCGCTGGCGCAGTTTTTCCACGCCATGCGCCGCCAATTTGCCCGAGACAGAGTGATAGGCCAGCGGCGCGATCAGTCGGGTGGCAAAGCGGTAGAGGTGAAACAGCAGCGTCGGCGCGCTGCCCGGCAACGCCATCTAGAGCGTGTCTCGTATTATCGAGTTTACCCGGTAGGCCGAACGCGTTTGAAAACAAACACGGCCTCGGCTTGCCGGGTAAATGCGGTAAATCCGATGGAACGCGACACGCATTAGCCGCCCGTATGGCTCATGTGGCGGGTCATTTGCCCGCCCGGCGTGGCGCGGGAATAGTCGAAATCATGGCCCTTGGGCTTGTGTGCGATCGCGGCGCGGATCGCTTCGCGCAGCGGCTCTTCGGTGTCGGCATGATTGCGCAGCGCGTCGCGCAGGCTGGCATTGTCTTCCTGGCCCAGACACATAAACAATTCACCGGTGCAGGTCAGCCGCACCCGGTTACAGCTTTCGCAGAAATTATGGCTCATCGGGGTGATAAAGCCAATCTGCTGCCCGGTCTCTTCCAGCCGCACATAGCGCGCAGGCCCGCCGGTGCGTTCGGCCAGATCGGTGACGGTATAAGCCTTGGCATAATCGGCGCGCACATCGTCCAGCGACCAGAATTGCCCCAGGCGGCTTTGCTCGCCCATATCGCCCATTGGCATCACTTCGATCCAAGTCAGATCAAGGTCGCGGCTGGCGCACCATTGGGTGAGGCTTTGCAATTCGTCCTCGTTGAAGTCTTTGAGGGCCACGGCGTTGATTTTCACCCGCAGCCCGGCGGTTTGCGCCGCGTCAATGCCGCGCAAAACCTGTGCCAAACGTCCCCAGCGGGTGACCTTGGCGAATTTCTCTTCGTCCAGCGTATCCAGCGACACGTTCACCCGGCGCACGCCCGCATCATAAAGATCAGTGGCAAACCGTTCCAACTGTGATCCATTGGTGGTTAGCGTCAGTTCTTTTAGCGCGCCACTGTCCAGATGCCGGGTCATGGCGCGGAAAAACGTCATGATATCGCGCCGCACCAGCGGCTCTCCGCCGGTGATCCGCAGCTTTTCCACGCCAAGGCCGACAAAGGTGGAACACATGCGGTCCAGCTCTTCCAGCGTCAGCAGGTCTTTCTTGGGCAGAAACGTCATGTTTTCGGACATGCAATAGACACAGCGGAAATCACATCTGTCGGTGACAGAGACGCGCAGATAGGTGATTGCGCGGGCGAACGGATCAATCAACGAAGCATTCATGCCTTCAGTGGTAAAGCGCGTCCGGCGTCGCGGCAAGGGGGATGTGACAATTGCCCCGCGCGAGCGGGGCAGGTAAAACCGGTTTATGAGATATCTGACCGCGCTCTGCGCCCCTTTTGCCCTGACCCTGATGGCCGCTTGTGCGGTGTCGCCCGCTGTGGACAATACGCCGGGGGATGTGCCGGTTATGGGGCCGGATCCGGATTTAGCCACGCAAAAGGATCTGTCCGACATTGTGCCGGATGAAAGTAACGGGCGCCCGGCGGAACCCACCCGTATGGGCCCGCACCGCACCATTGCCGGGTTGGGGGACCCCGGGCATCCGGGGCTGTGGCTGGAAACAACGTTGGTCAAGGCCAAGGGACCGGGGCATATCCGGTTGGCGTCGGGTGGGGGATTGGTGGCGGTGACATTGCTGCCCATCGCAGGCGAGGCGACCGCCGGCAGTCGGGCGTCGCTGGAGGCGATGCGACAGTTGGGCGCACCCCTGACCGATCTGGTGGAGCTGACCGTCACGGTGGGAGGCTGAGCGCGTCTGAGGAATTCTGGGGAATTCTGGGGGATTCTGGGATTCCGGGGGATGGTGCGCAGAATGCACACCCTACGGCGGGGTGGGGATATCTAGGGCCAGGACCCAGCACTGACTGTAACATTCAGATGACCGTGCTGAGCTGTGAATGAGCGTGTAATGTGGTGCCTCAGGCAAATAGACTGGTCTGTAAGGCTGTGGTAAGATTGACTTTGCATTCACCGATATCAGATCCTTCATCCTTTGTTCTCAGGGGTATGAAGGTCGACGTCGGACCAATGGCAAAGATTTGACAATGACGACCGAAAACTTAAAGATTTGGACGCATTCTATAGCAGCGCAGGTAAATGGTGGAATTCGTAGGAACGACAGGAACAGACATCCTGAGCGGAACCGCAGGGGACGATATTCTTACCCCGCTGGGCACAACTGTAAGCACCGACCGCGAGGTTTTGCGCGGCCTGGACGGGGCGGATACCTATAATCTGCAACGCTCTTCGGCGGATACCTACAATTTCGTGATTGATGACAGAGGCACGGACGGGGCGATTAACAATATCACCAATGCCGGAGCGCTGTACCATTCCGCCTCTTTTGGATATTCCGGCTATGCAACGGCGGTGCGCGTTAACGGCAACCTGATCATCCATCTTCCGAACAAGCCTTACCGGTTTCATTCTCCGGCCAAGCCTTCCTATGACATCAAGATCAAGGATCAGTATGGCGACGGGCATGTTGAAACCCTGCAGGCCGGGGGTGTGACCTATAACCTTGCGATCGGCACCGTTGGAACGGCAACCGAAGACTTTATGGCCGGATCCAAGCTGGC
>JBLINN010000261.1:0-6168 GCA_047639325.1 Paracoccaceae bacterium
GCTGGCTGACCGCGTGGTGATGATGACCAACGGGCCACAGGCCACCATCGGCAAGGTGATGGACGTAAACCTGCCCCGTCCCCGCACCCGCAAGGCTTTGCTGGAACATTCGGATTATTACGAATACCGGGCCGAGGTTCTGACCTTTCTTGAAGAATACGAACATGGTGCCAAACCAACCCCCAAACCCACCCCCAACGTCATTGCAGCGGAGTAATCGACATGGACGTAACACAGATTGATCTGGTTCAGATCAGTTTCGCCAAAGTGGTGCCAATCAAGGAACCCGCCGCCGATATCTTTTACACACGCCTGTTTGACATTGCCCCCCAAGTCCGCCCGATGTTCAAGAAAGACATGGCCGAACAGGGCAACATGCTGATGACCACGCAGGGCGTGGTTGTGAACGGGTTGCGCGACCTCGACAAGATCGTGCCGGTGGCACAAAAGCTGGCCAAGGCACATGTTGCATACGGCGTTCAGGCCGAACATTACGCCCCGGTGGGCGAGGCGCTGATTTACACGCTGGATCAAGGGTTGGGCGGGGCTTTTACCCCCGAAATCAAGGACGCCTGGGTCGCGGCTTATGGCATCTTGTCTGACGTGATGATCACGGCAGGATATGGCGATCAGGGGGCGGTGCAATGAAACAGAAACTTGTGGTGATCGGGGCCGGCATGGCCTCGGGGCGGGCGCTGGAGCAGCTGTTTGAAAGCGACCCGGATGCCTTTGACGTCACCTTGTTTGGTGCCGAACCGCGCGGGAACTATAACCGCATCATGCTATCGCCGGTTTTGTCCGGTGAAAAAACCTATGCAGAAATCGTGACCCACGATGCGGATTGGTACGCTGAAAACAACGTGACCTGCCGGTTTGGCGAGACGGTCACCGGCATTGATCGCGACCGCAAGGTGGTGGTGACGCCGCAGGGCGAAACGCCCTATGACAAGTTGATCATCGCCACCGGGTCCGCCCCGTTTATCATCCCGATCCCGGGCAAGGATTTGCCGGGTGTTCTGGCCTATCGCGACCTGGACGATGTGCAAAAGATGCAGAAGATCGCAGCGAAACCCGGCGCCAAGGCCGTGGTAATCGGGGGCGGGCTGCTGGGGCTAGAGGCCGCAGCCGGTTTGCAGATGCAAGGCATGGACGTCACGGTTATTCACCTGATGAGCCATCTGATGGAGCGTCAACTGGACCCGGCGGCGGGATATCTGCTGCGCAAGGAACTGGAGGGGCGCGGCATCACCGTGCATTGCCAGGGCGCCACCAAGGCCATTCTGGGCGAAGACCACGCCGAGGCCGTGTTGCTGGAAGATGGCACAGTTTATGGCGCCGATCTGGTGGTGATGGCCGTCGGCATCCGCCCCGAAGTCCGCCTTGCGACCGACGCCCATCTTGTGGTCGAGCGTGGCATCGTGGTCAACGATCAGATGCAAACCTCGGATCCGGATATTCTGGCCTTTGGCGAATGTGTCGAACATGACGGCATCATCTATGGGCTTGTCGCGCCGATATATGACATGGCGCGCGTCGCCGCAAAAACCCTGCTGGGTCAAGCGGCGGCCTATAACGGGTCAACCACGTCGACCAAGCTGAAGGTGACCGGGGTTGATCTGTTCAGCGCTGGTGATTTTGCCGAGGCACCGGACCGCGAAGACATCGTGTTCCGCGACCCCGGGCGCGGCGTTTACAAGCGGCTGGTGCTGCTTGAGAACCGGATCATCGGCGCGGTGATGTATGGCGATACCACCGATGGCAACTGGTTCTTCGGCCAGCTGAAAGCCGGCGCCGATATCTCGGACATGCGCGACACCCTTATTTTTGGCCCGGCCTTTCAAGGAGGGTCCCCCGTGGACCCGTTGGCGGCCGTTGCAGCCTTACCGGATGATGCGGAAATCTGTGGGTGCAACGGCATTTGCAAAGGTCAGATCGTCGAGGCGATCAAAGGCGGCGCGACCGATCTGGGCGCGGTGCGCGCGATCACCAAGGCGTCGTCGTCTTGTGGCACTTGCACCGGATTGGTCGAACAGGTTCTGGTGGCCACATTGGGCGATGATTTTGTCCTGCCCACGGCCCAGCCGATCTGTGGCTGCTGTGATCTGACGCATGAAGACGTGCGTCGGCTGATCAAATCGCAGGAACTGAAAAGCCAACCCGCCGTGTGGCAGGAACTGGGCTGGAAAACCCCCAATGGCTGCCATGTCTGCCGCCCTGCGGTGAATTATTATCTGCTGGCCGACTGGCCGGTGGAATATCAGGACGATCCGCAATCGCGGTTTGTCAACGAACGCAACCACGCCAACATCCAGAAAGACGGCACGTTTTCCGTGGTCCCGCGCATGTGGGGCGGGATCACCACCGCCAATGAATTGCGCGCCATTGCCGACGCCGCGGACAAATACAACGTCCCCACTGTCAAAGTGACCGGCGGGCAGCGGGTTGACCTGTTGGGCGTGCGCAAAGAGGATCTGCCAGAGATCTGGGCCGATCTGAACGATGCCGGTCTGGTCTCGGGTCACGCCTATTCCAAGGGGCTGCGGACGGTCAAAACCTGTGTCGGCACCGATCATTGCCGGTTTGGCACCCAGGACAGCACCGGTTTTGGCATCAAGATCGAAAAGCGGATGTGGGGATCGTGGACACCGCATAAGGTCAAGATGGGCGTGTCGGGCTGTCCGCGCAATTGTGCGGAATCCACCTGCAAGGATGTTGGGGTGATCTGCGTCGACGGCGGCTATGAAATCAGCGTCGCGGGTGCGGCAGGGATGGACCTGCGCGAAACCGAACCGCTGGCCAAAGTCGCAACCGAGGCCGAAGCGATGGACTTGATCGTGGCCTATACGCAGTTATATCGTGAAAACGCCAAATATCTGGATCGGGCCTATAAGTGGGTCGCTAAGGTGGGGCTGGACTGGGTCAAGTCCCGGGTGGTGGATGATCTGGCAGAACGCGCCGCATTGGTGGCGCGGTTTGATCTGTCGCAAACGGTTTACCAGAAAGACCCGTGGGCGGAAAATGCCAGTGCTGCGGCCAAAATGGCCTTTAAACCGCTGGCCGACCTGACATTGGAGGCAGCAGAATGAACTGGATTGATATCGCCGCAATCGACGACATCCCCCTGCGCGGCGCGCGCACCATCAAAACCCATCTGGGCTGTGTCGCCGTGTTTCGCACCGACAAGGCCGAGGTATTCGCCGCCTCGGATCGCTGTCCGCATAAGGGCGGGCCTTTGTCGGATGGCATCGTGCATGGGCGTCACGTGACCTGCCCGCTGCATAACTGGGTGTTTTCGCTGGAAACCGGGCAGGCGCAGGGTGCCGATAGCGGCCAGATCGCCACCTTTCCGGCGCGGGTCGAAAACGGGCGGGTTCTGCTGGACACCAGCCTGCTGGTCAAACAGGCTGCCGCGTAATGGACGGTTCCGGCGATGCGTTGTCACAGGGTCTGGTCCCGGCTGGCGCCCAGGCAACGGTGTGTACCACCTGCCCCTATTGCGGCGTTGGCTGCGGCGTGCTGGTCACGCCCGACGATCAGGGCACGCTTAAGGTAAAGGGCGACCCGGACCATCCCGCCAATCTGGGGCGGCTATGTTCCAAGGGCACGGCGCTGGGTGAAACCACCGATCTGGACGGGCGGTTGCTGCATCCGCAGGTGGACGGCAAACGCGCCAGTTGGGACACGGCGCTGGATCTGGTTGCGGGCAGGTTCTCGGACACCATCGCCAAACACGGCGCCGACAGCGTTGCGTTTTATGTTTCGGGCCAGTTGCTGACCGAGGATTATTACGTCGCCAACAAGCTGATGAAAGGCTTCATCGGGTCGGCCAATATCGACACAAACTCTCGGCTGTGCATGGCGTCGACCGTAGCGGGGCACAAACGCGCCTTTGGCACCGACACAGTGCCGGGGCTGTACGAAGATTTTGACCACGCCGATCTGATCGTACTGGTCGGGTCCAACCTGGCCTGGTGCCACCCGGTTTTATATCAGCGCATCGTGGCGGCCAAATCGGCCAATCCAGCGCTAAAAGTGGTCACGGTTGATCCACGCCGCACCGCAACCGCCAATATCGCCGACCTGCATCTGGGAATCGCGCCGGGCACTGATGTGGCGCTGTTCAACCTGGTGCTGCGCGAACTGGCGAACCGGGGCGCGGTGGATGATGGGTTTGTGCGCGACCATGTCAACGGATTTGATGCGGCCCTTGCCGCAGCGCAAGCTTGTGATGCGGATGCGACCGGGTTGGCGGATGACGATCTCAACCAGTTTCTCGACCTGTGGATTGGCACGGACAACGTCGTGACGGTGTTCAGCCAAGGGGTGAACCAGTCAACCTCGGGCAGTGACAAGGTGAACGCAATCCTGAATTGCCACCTTGCGACAGGCCGGATCGGGCGGCCCGGGATGGGCCCGTTCAGCGTGACCGGCCAGCCCAACGCCATGGGCGGGCGCGAAGTAGGCGGGTTGGCCAATATGCTAGCCTGCCATCTGGATGTCACCAACCCGGAACACCGCGCGGCGGTGGCCACCTTTTGGGACGCGCCAGAAATGCCGCAGGCGGATGGGCTAAAGGCCGTCGATATGTTTCAGGCGGTGGCGGATGGGCGCATCAAGGCGCTGTGGGTGATCTGCACCAACCCCGCCGTCAGCATGCCGGACGCCGATGCGGTGCGCGACGCCATCGCTGGCTGCGATTTTGTGGTGGTGTCGGATGTTTCCGCCAGCACGGACACTGCGCGCTTGGCTGATGTCGTGCTGCCCGCCACTGCGTGGGGCGAAAAAGACGGTACGGTCACCAATTCCGAACGCTGCATCAGCCGTCAGCGCGCCATCCTGCCGGTTCCGGGCGAGGCGCGCCATGATTGGGATATTCTGGCAGATGTTGCCCGCCGGATGGGCTGGACCCAGGCATTTGACTATCAAAACCCCGCCGAGATCTTCCGCGAATTCGCCAGCCTGTCCGGGGTTGCCGGGCGGTTTGGCAAAGATTTCGACATTTCCGGCCTGTCCGACCTCTCTGATAGCGAATATGGCGCCCTTGGCCCCACATACTGGCCGGTTACAGAACACCGCCAGGGGGGCCGGTTCTTTGGCGACGGGCAGTTTTTCACGCCGGACCAAAAGGCCCGGATGTTGCCCCTGACATTGCGCGCCCCGGCGTCCGAGACATCCGCCAGCCATCCGTTCCGCTTTAACACCGGACGGGTGCGCGACCATTGGCACACGATGACCCGCACCGCCAAATCACCACGGCTCAGCCAGCATCTGGCCGAACCGTTTGTCGAGATCAACCCAAAGGATGCCGCCGATCTGGGTTTGGCCCCCGCCAGTCTGGCCGTGGTTCACAACCCGCTTGGCCGGGTGATCCTGCGGGTTCTGGTAACCGACCGGGTGCAACCCGGCGCAGTGTTCGCACCGATGCACTGGACGTCAGAATATGCCTCGGCCGGGCGCATCGACGCGCTGGTCAAAGCGGCGGTTGACCCGGTATCAGGCCAGCCCGAAAGCAAGGCATCGGTTGTTGGTATCACGCCATATGTGGCGGGCTGGTACGGGTTTGCGGTATCCTCTCGCGAGATATCCGCCGATTGCGATTATTGGGCCCGCGCCCGGGTGCGCAATGGCTGGCGCGCAGAACTGGCCCACGCACAGGCCCCGGACGATTGGGAAGATTACGCGCGTTTGTTGTTTGACGCCCCAAACGCCGACGCCATGACCCTGACCGACACCAAAAAGGGAACCGCGCGCGTTGCGCTGACCCAAGATGGGCGGCTGCTGGCGGCACTGTTTGTCGGGACAGATCCGGTGGCCGTGTCGCGCAGCTTTGTGATCGGACGGCTGGGTCAGGACACCGCCAGCGTTCTGGCCGGGCGCGCCGGGGCCGACACCCCTGATCCGGGTGCCACGCTGTGTTCGTGTTTCAACGTTGGGGTCAATACAATTATCCGCGCCATCGAAAGTGATGGTCTGATCAGTATCGACGCCATTGGTGAGGCTCTGAGCGCCGGTACAAATTGCGGATCCTGCCGCCCCGAAATCGCAACGCTGATCGAGGCGGTCCAGAACAAGGGTTAAGCCCCCTGCCCTGTGGCCATCATCACACCGGCCAGATCACGCGACCCGCTGTCCGGCAGCCCAGACCGTGCTGACAATCACCGCGTTTTC
>JBLINN010000262.1:0-6113 GCA_047639325.1 Paracoccaceae bacterium
ATTCACAATGCCGTCACAGAATTGAATACTGAGCGAAACCGAGATCCGTTGGGCAACCCGAGAATCTCTGCTTAGGTTTAACCAAAACAACCACATTGAGGCCCGCACATGACGCAGCACCCCAAGATGGAAAAGGTCGCCTTTACCCAGATGAAGGACGGCACCAAGGAAGAATATGAATTTCTGACCGCGCAGGAAATCGGCCATACCCGCCATACGGCGGACCGGTTGTTAAAGGCGCTGGTTGATCTGGATGAAGGCCTGTCTGGCTATCAGATCAGCCGCCTTGGACATTCGGTGCAATCGGCCACGCGCGCATGGCGCGATGGCGCGGATATCGACTGGGTGGTGTCGGCGTTGCTGCACGATATCGGCGATATTTACGCGCCTTACAATCACGATGAATACGCCGCCACGATCCTAAGGCCGTTTGCGCGCGAACAATGCGCCTGGGTGGTGCAAACGCATGGCGATTTCCAGATGCTGTATTATGGCCATCACCTGGATGGGTTCGACCAGAACAAGCGGGATCGCCATGCCACGCATGCCTGTTTCGACGACAATGTCACGTTTTGCGAGCGCTGGGATCAGGCATCGTTTGATCCCGCGTATGACACCCTGCCGCTGGATTTCTTTGCGCCTATGGTGCGCGAGGTGTTTGACCGCAAACCCTATGATCCGTCGGTGATCCGCAGCGGCACACGTGAGCCGCTGACCAATGCGCCCCGGGCGGCGGGGCGGGTTGGCTGAACGTGTTCGCGTTAATCCCCCAAGCTGCGAAGAAAGCCCGCCAGGGCTTGAAGAGCCGCCGCCTTAACCGCCCTTGGCCAGCGCCATCCAATAGGCAATGCCGGTGTCGATCAGCCCATCGTTGAAATCATACTGCGGATTATGCAGCGGCATCGCATGGCTGCCCGCCGTGCCGTTGCCCGCCAGAATGAACGCCCCCGGGCAGTGGTCCAGATAGGCGGCGAAATCCTCAGAAAATCCCACGCGCCCGTATTCACCATCCACCTGTCCCACCTGCCCCGCCGCCGCAATCGCGCGATTGGTGGCCGCGCCGTCATTCACCAGCGGCTGAAACGAGGTCGAATAGCTCAGCAATCCCTGCGCCCCATGTGCCGCACAGACCCCGGCGACGATCTGGTCCATCCGGCTGCGAATCCGCTCGGACACGTCGGGTGTGAACCCCCGGCAATCACCGCGCAGAACCGCGTTGCTGGCCAGAATGTTACGCGCGCCGTCGGTCACGAATTCGGTCACCGACACCACCGCATGTGATTTCGCCGACACCGCGCGCGACACGATGCTTTGCAATTGGGTGACGATCCCAGACGCCACCAAAATCGCATCCACCCCGGCCTCGGGCATCGACGCGTGCCCGCCTTTCCCGATGACCGAAATCTCAAAATTATCTTCAAACGCGCAGAACGGCCCGCTTTGGATGGCAAATTGCCCCACCTCCAGCCCCGGCAGGTTGTGCAAGCCATAGATCGCGGCCATCGGAAACCGGGTAAACAAGCCATCAGCAATCATCGCCTTGGCCCCCAGCCCGTTTTCCTCGTCGGGTTGGAAAATGAAATGTACATCGCGGGCCAGCCCCGGATCCTCGGCCAGCCGCAACGCCGCGCCCACCAGCATTGTCGAATGCCCGTCATGCCCACAACCATGGAACGCACCGTCAATGACCGAGCGATGCGCAAACCCGTTTACCTCGGTGATCGGCAACGCATCCATATCGGCGCGCAACCCAATTGCCGTGCCGGATTGCCCGCGCCGCAGGGTGGCCACCACCCCCGACCCGCCAACGCCGCGCGTCACTTCCAGCCCGGCGGCCTGCAACGTATCGGCGATCCGCGCCGCTGTTCGGTCCAGTTTAAACCCACATTCCGGGTGCCGGTGCAGGTCCCTGCGAAACGCTGTCAGATCCATCTTTGCCCCCCGGTCAATCACCGCTGTCAGCAAACCGCGCCCATCCAAACATGTCCAGCCCCGTTAACGCCCGTGTTGCCCTTGGCCAACGGTTTCGGTAAGGCAGGGAAAACCAGAATTTCAAGGCGGATACCCCAATGGCGATGGAAAAAACCTTCAACACAGGCGAAGCCGAAGATCGCCTGTACAAGGCATGGGAAGCGGCCGGTTGCTTTACGGCAGGCGCCAATGCGTCGCGCCCGGAAACCTACAGCATCATGATCCCGCCGCCCAACGTCACCGGGTCGCTGCATATGGGCCACGCGTTCAACAACACGTTGCAGGATATCCTGATCCGCTGGCACCGGATGCGTGGGTTCGACACGCTGTGGCAACCCGGGCAGGACCACGCCGGGATCGCCACGCAAATGGTGGTGGAACGCAAGCTGGCCGCCGATCATCAGCCCAGCCGCGCCGAACTGGGGCGCGAGGCGTTTCTGGAAAAGGTCTGGGAATGGAAAACTGAATCCGGCGACACAATCATCAACCAGCTCAAGCGTCTTGGCGCGTCCTGCGACTGGTCACGCAACGCGTTCACCATGTCCGGTGCCCCCGGCGCGCCTGCGGGCGAAGAAGGCAATTTCCATGACGCGGTGATCAAGGTGTTTGTCGATATGTACAACAAGGGCCTGATCTATCGCGGCAAGCGGCTGGTCAACTGGGACCCGCATTTTGAGACCGCGATTTCCGATCTTGAGGTCGAGAATATCGAAACCCCCGGCCATATGTGGCACTTCAAATACCCGCTGGCGGGCGGTGCCACCTATGAATATGTCGAGAAAGACGAAGACGGCAATGTCACCCTGCGCGAGATTCGCGATTACATTTCCATCGCCACCACCCGTCCCGAAACCATGCTGGGCGATGGCGCGGTTGCGGTTCATCCATCGGATGAACGTTACGCGTCAATCGTTGGAAAACTATGCGAAATCCCGGTTGGACCCAAGGAACACCGCCGCCTGATCCCGATCATCACCGATGACTACCCGGACAGGGATTTCGGTTCCGGCGCGGTAAAGATCACCGGCGCGCATGACTTCAACGACTATGAGGTCGCCAAACGCGGCAACATCCCGATGTATTCGCTGATGGACACCAAAGGCGCGATGCGCGCCGATGGCGCGCCCTATGCGGACGAGGCTAAAATCGCGCAACGGATTGCCCGCGGCGAAGAGACGTTTGACGAGGCCAAAATTGCCGCGATGAATCTGGTGCCCGAAGAATACCGTGGCCTTGACCGGTTTGACGCCCGCAAGGCGGTGGTTGCCGATATCACCGCCGAAGGGTTGGCGGTGATGGTCCCGGGCCCCGAGACCGAAGATGGTCCCGGCGCGCCCATTCCTTACGTCGAAAGCAAACCGATCATGCAGCCGTTTGGCGACCGGTCCAAAGTGGTGATCGAGCCGATGCTGACCGATCAGTGGTTCGTCGATACCGCGCAGATCGTGCAGCCTGCAATTGATGCGGTGCGCAATGGCGAAACGAAAATTCTGCCCGAGCAGCATGAAAAAGTTTATTTCCATTGGCTGGAGAATATCGAGCCCTGGTGTATTTCTCGTCAGCTTTGGTGGGGGCATCAGATACCGGTTTGGTTTGATCAAGAAGAAAACGAGTTCTGTGCACCAACGGAAGAAGAAGCAATTCAGCGGGCCTACGAATACTACCAAAAGGCGAATCCCGGCCAAGAAGTCGAAATTACTATAGAAAATGTTGGCGGCTTAAGCGTGCGCGACTCCGCAGGGCGCACAGTAGAACTCATTACAAATGCCGAAGCGGGTTGGGTTGCCGACCGCCAAGCTGGAAAACCTGGAACTCTGTTTGTTGAACTCCGACGCGACCCCGACGTCCTGGACACCTGGTTCTCCTCCGGTCTCTGGCCCATCGGCACCCTGGGCTGGCCAGAAGACACGCCCGAGCTACAAAAATACTTCCCCACCTCCACCCTTGTCACCGGCTTTGACATCATCTTTTTCTGGGTCGCCCGGATGATGATGATGCAATACGCGGTTGTGGGCGAAAAGCCGTTCGACACCGTCTATGTCCACGCGCTGGTGCGCGACGAGAAGGGCAAGAAGATGTCCAAAAGCTTGGGCAATGTGATGGACCCGCTGGACCTGATCGACGAATACGGCGCCGACGCGGTGCGCTTTACCCTGACGGCGATGGCGGCGATGGGACGCGACCTGAAACTGTCGACCCAGCGCATTGCCGGCTACCGCAATTTCGGCACCAAGCTTTGGAACGCCATGCGGTTCGCCGAAATGAACGAGGTGTTTGACGCCCCCACCACCGGCCTGCCCGCCCCCAGCCAAACCCTGAACAAATGGATCATCGGCGAAACCGCCAAGGTCCGGGTAGAGGTTGACGAGGCACTGGAAGCGTTCCGGTTCAACGACGCCGCCAACGCGCTTTATGCCTTTGTCTGGGGCAAGGTCTGTGACTGGTATGTGGAATTCTCAAAACCAATGCTGCAAGGCGATGACGCCGCCGCCCGCGCCGAGACGCAGGAAACCATGAAATGGGTGCTGGACCAGTGCCTGATCCTGCTGCACCCGATCATGCCCTTCATCACCGAAGAGCTGTGGGATACCTCTGCCACGCGCACCAAAATGCTGATCCACGGCGACTGGCCGACCTATACGCCTGCCGATCTGCTGGACAAAGACGCCGATCAGGAAATGACCTGGGTGATCGCGCTGATCGACAGCATCCGGTCTGCGCGCCAGCAAATGCATGTGCCTGCCGGGCTGCATATCCCGATGCTGGTTACAAACATTGACGCGACAGGCCAAACCGCGTGGGACCGCAACGAAACCCTGATCAAACGTCTGGCGCGGATCGACAGCCTGACCCAGGCCGACACCATGCCCAAAGGCTGTGTCACCATCCCCGCCACCGGTGCCAGCTTTGGCCTGCCACTGGCCGGGATCATCGACATCGCCGAAGAACAGGCGCGGCTTGAAAAAACCCTTGGCAAACTCGCCAAGGAACTCGGCGGGCTGCGGGGCCGGTTGAACAACCCCAAATTCGCCGCCTCCGCCCCGCCAGAAGTGGTTGAAGAAACCAGACAAAACCTGGCCGCCCGCGAAGAGGAAGAAACCCAGATCAAACAGGCCCTCGCCCGCCTCAAAGAGCTAGGTTAACTAGAAGCTGTTAACGTTCACCACAGGGCACTGGCACGGAGCGAATTTTCCAGCCAGCCACATCTGATATCAGGCTATCGAGGTCTTGATGGCAACAATTCAAATGTCGGGTAATTTTCGGCCCTGTTCAGCACATTTATTGAGGCCGGCTCGGCCCCTTACTTCAAGGCCCACAACAGCACACGGGCAGTATTGGCGGAAAAGAATCTTAATGGCGTCGGCGCGCTTGGGATTGGTGCCGTCTTTGAAGGCGATCTGACACCTACAGTTTTTACCGGCACGATCAATTGGTTCGGGTCAGCCTGGATAGGAAATACGCCCAATGGCCCAGATCTGGACTATGATTTCACCGTTTCAGGACTGTCGATTGCCAGTGCGGATATCTTTACGCCGAACAACAGCAACGCCCCAATCCTTGTTCCGTCAGGTCTGCGGTCGGCGCTTGCTGGCACTGATTTTGTGGTGAACGGGTCTGATACGGACGATGTTTTTGGCCCAACACTCGGCTTTAGCTTATCGGGGGACCACACAATCCGCGGCCTGCGCGGGAACGACAGGCTAAGTGGCGGGAAGAGCGACGATCAGTTGTTTGGCGGAGCTGGACGAGACTTTCTGTCGGGGAGAAAAGGCAGTGATCATCTCAAGGGCGGCTCCGGGAATGATACCCTGTCAGGCGGGCACGGCTCTGATCGCTTTGTCTTTGTGGCGGGAGACGCCAGCGGGGAAGATGTTGTTACGGATTTCCGCCGCGCCGAAGACAAGCTGAAGTTTCACGGGCCGATCGAGTTTGACAACCTGACGATCAAGCAACAGAATTCGGATACGGCTATTTCCGGGGACGAAGGGTCGGTCACGCTCCAGGGGATCTCCGCGCCCATCGGGGAGTATCCGAAACTCTGTGTATGGGGATTGGCCCATGCGGTTAAAACGGGTCACTTATTGAACCGTTCGGGGTATAAGATAGCGAACTGGTTTCGTGCTGCAACCCATTCTCTGACG
>JBLINN010000263.1:0-6056 GCA_047639325.1 Paracoccaceae bacterium
ACGCGTAATAGGCGATGGCGGCCCAGGTGACGGGCTGCAAATCGAACCGGATCGGCCCGTCGATGATCAGCGCGCCAGGCAACAGCATCACCGTCGACCCGGTCAGCATCCCGGCGGCGGCGACCTGTGGCGGCAGATGCCCCAGACGCGCCCGCGCCCAAGCGCTGGCAAAAGCATAGCTGATCGTGCCCGCCAACACCGCCATTTGCGCGGTGCTGCGCAGATCAAAGCTGGCAAAACTCTCCACCCCAATCGCCATTGCCACCCCGGCAAAGCCCAGAGCGACGCCAATCGCCTTGCGCGCGGTTAGACGCTCATCGGCAAACACCAAGGCGGCGACAATCACGCCGAAGATTGCCGTTGCGGCGTTCAGGATTGAGGTCAGCCCGGTTTCGATATGCAACTGCCCCCAGGCCATCAGGCCAAAAGGGATCACGTTGTTCAGCAGGCCCATCACCACAAACGCCCCCCATATTCGCGGGTCCCGTGGAACCGGCAGGCGCATCACCGCAACCACGCCCCACAACACCAGTGCGGCCCAGCCGGTGCGATGCAGCACAGCCGTCACCACGGGCACTTCGTCCAGCGCGACACGGATCGATAGGAAAGACGCGCCCCACAACAGCCCCAACAACAACATTTCACCCCAGGCGCGGGCGGATATGGATTTTTGTGCGTTCATGCAGGCAGATATGGCCGCGACCCGCCCGTCAGGCGATCCGGTTCTTGCGGGTTTCGGCCAGAACATTCAGGTAAATGCCAAAAAATATCACCATCGCCCCAATCAGCACCCATTTATCCAGCGGCTCATTATATAGCAGCATGCCGATCACCGCGATGGCGGGCAGGCGGACAAAATCAAACGGCACAACCACGGTGGCGGGCGCAATGGCCAGGGCGTTGGTAATACAGAAATGCGCCAGTAAACCCGCCAGGCCCACCAGCACCAGCCAAGGCAGGAACTCGGCATTGGGCAGGGCGATCTGGCCGTCATAGCCCGCCGCCAATAGCCCCAGAACCAACTGAATTGCCGTCAGCCAGAACAAGATACAGCCAATGCTTTCGCTGCGGGTCAACCGCTTGGTCAGCATCAAAGTGACGGAAAAGAACACTGCAGACCCGGCGGCCGCCATGATCCCCATATTGATCGTATCGGGGGTGGGGCGCGCCACAATCAGAATGCCGACAAAGCCCAAACTTGCCGCCAAGGCCCGCACCGGCGTCAGACGTTCGCCCAGAACAAAAGGCGCCAGGACAATCACCCAAAGCGGCGTGGTAAATTCCAGCGCAAACACCTGCGCCAGCGGAATCGCCGTCACCGCAAAAAACCACAGGTTCTGACCGGCAAAATGCGCCACATTGCGCACCAGCTGCGTTCCCATCGACCGCCGCGTCACCTGGCCCCAGGACCCGGCCGCGCTGAGAACCACGCCGACAATGCACAGGCCGACAAAACTGCGATACATCATGATTTCAAACGTATCAAACGCGCCGCCCAATTCGCGCCCCGCCACCGCCATCGACGAAAACGACACAATCGCCCCGCTCATCCAAAGCGCCGCCTTCAGGGTCGCACTCATCCCGCGTCTCTTTTTCTGGCTAAAAATATCCCCGCCGGAGGCTTAGAATCTCTTAGCGTCCCATCCGCCTGCTGCGGCCTCATTCCCATTCAATCGTGCCCGGAGGCTTGGACGTAATGTCATAGGTCACCCGGTTGATGCCCTTCACCTCGTTGATGATCCGCGTCGCCGTCTCGCCCAGAAATTCGTGACTAAAGGGATAATAATCCGCGGTCATCCCATCCACAGACGTGACCGCCCGCAACGCACAGGCAAAATCATAGGTGCGCCCATCGCCCATCACACCCACAGTACGCACCGGCAGAATGGCGACAAACGCCTGCCAAATATCATCATACAGCCCGTGCTTGCGGATCTGGTCGATATAGACCGCATCGGCCTTGCGCAGAATCTCTAGCTTTTCGCGGGTGATCTCGCCGGGGCAGCGGATCGCCAGACCGGGGCCGGGAAACGGGTGGCGGCCGATGAACGACGTGGGCAATCCCAATTCGCGCCCCAAGGCGCGGACCTCGTCCTTGAACAGCTCGCGCAGCGGTTCCACCAGCTTTAGCCCCATTTTCTCGGGCAACCCGCCAACATTATGGTGCGATTTGATGGTCACCGACGGGCCGCCGCTGAACGACACCGATTCAATCACATCCGGGTACAGCGTGCCTTGCGCCAGAAATTCAGCCCCGTCGATGGCATCGGCGTGTTTTTGGAACACATCAATGAACAGCTTGCCAATGATCTTGCGCTTGGTTTCCGGGTCACTTTGCCCATCCAGCGCGCCCAGGAACAGCTCTTGTTCCTCGGCGTGGATCAGCGCCATGTTGTAATGATCGCGGAACATCTTGACCACGTCTTCGCCTTCGCCCTGACGCAACAGGCCATTATCGACAAACACACAGGTCAGCTGATCACCAATCGCCTCGTGGATCAGCACCGCCGCGACAGACGAATCGACCCCGCCGGACAGTCCGCAGATCACCTGTTTGTCGCCGACCTGATCGCGAATCTGGCGAATCGCCTCTTCGCGGTAGGCGCCCATTGTCCAGTCGCCGGTGAATCCCGCCAGACGCACAAAGTTTTCGTACAGTTTCGCGCCATTTGGGGTGTGGTGCACTTCGGGGTGGAACTGCACCGCATAGAAATGGCGGCTGGCATCGGCGGTGATGGCGAATGGCGCGTTGGGCGAGGTGCCGTAGACATTGAACCCCGGGGCGATGGCGCTGACGTGGTCGCCATGGCTCATCCAGACTTGTTCGTTGCCATCGGCAAACCAGCCGTCCAAAAGGTCCAGATCCTGCTGCGCAGGCGTGACATAGGCGCGGCCAAATTCGGCGGTGCCGTGGCCACTTTCGACCTTGCCACCCAGTTGAGTCATCATCAACTGCTGACCGTAGCAAATGCCCAAAATCGGCAGGCCCAGGTCAAACAACGCCTGTGGCGCGCGCGGGCTGCCGTCGCGGGTGACGGAATCAGGCCCGCCCGACAGGATCACCGCGCGCGGTGCCATCTGGCGCAGGAACGCTTCGTCGACATTCTGATAAGGGTGGATTTCGCAATATACGTTCAATTCACGCAGACGGCGGGCGATCAATTGCGTGACCTGGCTGCCAAAATCGATGATCAGCAGGCGCTGATGATCTGAGGGCGATGGGGCGGAAGGTTTGACTGGGTTGTTCATGACAGGCTGATAGCGCCCGTCTGTAGCTTGCGCAAGTGGCGCCCGCCCCGGGTGTGGGCAGGCGCGGGGCTGTTTACCAAGTATAGTTCAGACCAAGGGTCAGTTCATTCTGGCTTATCTAGAGATCTACTGGCTGGCCAAACCCGGGCGTCTGGTTTGCGCCGGTTTTGTGTTCCTTGAACGTATGCGTGTAAGCGCCCGAAAGGCTCCACCGGTCATTCAGCGCGTAGGTGGCACCGATCGAGCCGTGCCATTTCACTGTGGCAGGGGCCAAAGTGTTCAGCAGAACCTCGTTACCGTCAACGAAATCAGAGGCATAGCTGATACCACCGCGCAACGTCAGCTTGGGGCTGGAGCGGTAGATCGCCCCAAGACGCAGGATGTTCATGTCTTTCCAGCCAAATCCCGGCCCGTTATTTGCCCCCAACAGGGTTGCCAGCACAGCGCCGCTATTGCCCTAGATGGTGAAACCAAGGGTCGAACGGTCATTCAGGTGAGAATTCGCACCACCGCAAGGGATCAAGAAGATCCCGTTTTCGCTTTCATGGGCGCCCGGTGTCAAAGGACCGGCCCCCCCCCCAACGGTGAATCCCCGGCTGGGCGAAAACAGCGACAGACAGCCCGTCGCCCCGCGTCCTACCCGTGTGCCGATCGCGGGGTTATGCGCCAGCCCCATGATGCCTGTATCTGCGGCAACCCCGGCGCCGGCCGGGGCCTTTGATTCCGGGCCATGGCGGTTGGTGAAATACCCGTTGGTGGCCTGCGCCGTTGGTGGCCAACAGCGACAGCGCCAATGTTGACCCGAAGGCACAGGCCATATGCGAATTTGGTTTTCATGCGTCTCTCTCAGGCATGGTTCCGACTGTTGCAGGGGGCGATCCCTGGGTAACGTGCCGGTTTTTAGTGGGGGACTTTGCGAATGTTGCGCGAACCTCTCCTCGCCGTGAAATATCTATAAAGGGGAGTATGCGTTCCAGCATTATGATATTTGAGTGTTGGAATGTATTGCGGCCCAGAAACAGCCAAACGGTTGCATTCAAATGTGAATTTTATTGCGGGGTCAGGGGCGATTGTTGCGGGATTTTGCGGATTTGAAATAGGCATGTAAAATGTGCTTTTTTTGACCGCTTACTCGATATGTCGCTTTTCCCCCTCATCCGCCGTAATCCTGACCAGAACGGGTTACAGTCTGGGCTAACAAGAGGTCTAGGTTCAACACGCCACAGCGGGGGCATTTTTAATGTCAGACACACAAACTCAGCGCAGAGCCCGCAGTGGCGGTGGCGCCGCCAGACGCGCCGAGCGCACAGCGGTGCGGATCGAAACCGCAAAATATATCGAACGCAACATCCCGAATTTTGAGATTCTGACGCCCGAGGCGCTGGAGATCATCGAAACCAATGCCGATACCGTGCTGGCCGAAATTGGGGTGAATTTTGTCAATAATCCCGCAGCGCTGGATCGGTGGCGCGCCGCCGGGGCCGTAGTTGACGGAGAGCGCGTGCGCATCCCGCGTGGTTTGGCGCGCAAATTGTGCGAAACCGCCCCGTCCAGCTTTGTGCAACACGCGCGCAACCCGGAAAAGAACGTCGAGATTGGCGGCAAGACACTGGTCTGCGCCCCGGTTTACGGCCCGCCTTTCGTGCGCGACATCGAAGGCGGGCGGCGCTATGCGACGATGGCTGATTTTCACAAATTTGTGAAACTGGGCCATATGTCCAAGTGGCTGCACCATTCGGGCGGCACCGTGTGTGAACCCACGGATGTGCCGGTGAACAAGCGGCATCTGGACATGCTGCTGGCGCATATGACCCTGACGGACAAGCCCTTCATGGGGTCAGTCACCGAACCCAGCCGGGCGCAGGATTCAGTTGAGATGTGCGAAATTCTGTTCGGCAAGGAATTTGTGCAGAACAACACGGTGATGACATCGTTGATCAACATCAACTCGCCGCTGACCTTTGACGATGTGATGATGGGCGCGCTAGAGGTTTACGCAAAGAACAACCAGGCCTGTATCGTGTCGCCGTTTATTGTTGGTGGGGCGATGGCACCGGTATCTGTGGTGGGCACGCTGACCCAGGTTCTGGCCGAGGTTCTGGCGGGAATCGCCTATTCGCAGCTGGTGCGCCCCGGGGCGCCGGTGATTTTTGGGGCGTTTGTCACATCAATCGACATGAACAGCGGCGCGCCGACTTTTGGCACGCCCGAGGCCACGCAGATCTTAAGCGGCGCGGGGCAGTTGGCCCGACGTCTGGGGCTGCCGTTCCGGTCGGGTGGTGGTTTGTGCGGATCAAAGCTGCCGGATGCACAGGCGGCCTATGAAACCGCGCATACCCATAATGCGACGTTGTTGGGCGGCGTGAATTTCATGCTGCATGCCTGCGGTTGGCTGGAAGGCGGGCTGGTGTCGAGTTTCGAGAAATTCGTGATGGATGCCGACCAGCTGGGCATGTTGCACAAACTGGCCGCTGGCGTGGCTTCGGACGAAAACGCCCAGGCGATGGGGGCGATTGCCGAAGTGGGGCCGGGCGGGCATTATCTGGGCTGCGAGCATACGCAATCCAACTACAAGGATGCGTTCTGGCGGTCCGATCTGTTTGACTACAAACCGTTCGAGACCTGGGACGAAGAAGGCGCGCGCGATACGCAAGCGCTGGCATCCCGGCGCGTTGCGTATCTGCTGGACGCTTATCAAAAGCCCGCGCTGGACCCGGAAATTGAGCGGGCCCTGACGGTCTATGTGGCCGACAAGAAAGCCTCGATGCCCGACGCGTTTATGTAGCGCCGATCAGGCGATCAATTCC
>JBLINN010000264.1:0-6046 GCA_047639325.1 Paracoccaceae bacterium
TCTCATCCTCCAAATCAGATACCGAAACAGAATCACACCCGACAATCGTTGGCCAGCCAAAACCAACCCGCTTAGGCGAATGCTCTGGTCTGGTCTGCTCTAAAATCGACAGCGAACTGCAATTCATTTGCCCAACCTCACCCAACACGGTCGATCTTGGTCGCCAGATGGATCAGACTTTCCGACGACCGCACCCCACGCGCGCCCCCGATATGGTCCAGGGTCTCGTCCAGCTCTGCGGTGGTCATGGCCGTCACCTGCACCAGCAGATCAAACCGCCCCGACGTGGTATGCACCACCTCGACCCCGGTTAGGCCACGCAACCGGCCCAGCACCGTCGGCGCGCTGCGCGGCTCGACCGAGATCAGCACCGTGGCGCGCAGCGGCGGGCGCAAGGCGTCACTGGCGCGCAGGGTATACCCGGCGATCACCCGCGCATTTTCCAGCCGCTCAATCCGCGCCTGCACCGTCGTGCGCGCCAGCCCCAGCGCGCGGGCCAATTCGGCCACCGGCATACGAGCATTATCGCGCAGCAGCGCCAGTAACTTCTGATCAGTGTCGTCGATCTGCATGCACACCTCGGCAATATGACGAAAGATGACTCTGTTTTAGGCGTTATGCCACGCGTATTCGACCACTTTCTGCCCAACACTGCATAAAACAGTGAGGGTACACAAAAATGCAGCATCACCCCGTCCCGTGGAAATCCCCAATCGCGCATCTGCTGCGCACCACGCCCGACCATCCGGTTCTATACCTGTCCCCCGCCGTTCTGCTGGCAACAGCGCGGCAGTTTCAGGGTGGATTTCCCGGGCTGGTCACCTATGCCGTCAAGGCCAATGACCGTGGCGAAGTGCTGGCCAATCTGGTGGCCGCCGGGGTCACCACGTTTGACGTGGCCTCGCCCGCGGAAATCGCCGCTGTGCGCGCTGTTTGCCCGGGCGCTGTGCTGCATTATAACAACCCGGTGCGCTCGCCTGCCGAAATTGCCGTGGGGATATCACAAGGCGTGACCAGCTGGTCGGTGGATGACGCGGGCGAGCTGGACAAGCTGGCCGCCGTGCCCCAAGACACAGAAATCGCCGTGCGCTTTACCCTGCCAGTGCCCGGCGCGGCCTATGACTTTGGCGACAAATTCGGGGCCACACCAGCGCGGGCCGCCGTCCTGCTGCGCCGCGCCGCTGACGCAGGCTGGACCCCGGCGCTATCATTTCACCCCGGCACCCAATGCGAAGACCCAAACGCCTGGGCGGCCTATATCGCCAAGGCGGCCAAGATCGCGCAAACCGCAGGCGTGCGCATTGCCCGGCTGAACGTCGGCGGCGGATTTGCCGCCAATCGCAGCGGCACCGCGCCAGATTTGGCCGCAGTCTTCAAGGTGATCACCCAAGCCGCCCGCGCCGCCTTTGGCCCGCATCCCCCCGCGCTGATCTGCGAACCCGGGCGCGCCATGGTGTCCGAGGCGTTTACGCTGGCAACCCGCGTCAAGGCGCTGCGCGGCGATAACACGGTGTTCCTGAATGACGGAATATACGGCGGCCTGACCGACCTGCGCGACATGGGGCTGACAGGCCGGGTGCAGGTGATCAGCCCCGCAGGCACGCCGCGCAATGGCACTGCCCGGCCAAGGGTGGTGTTTGGCCCCACCTGCGACAGCCTTGACCGGTTGCCCGACGGGCTGGAACTGCCCGCAGACACCTGTATGGGCGATTACCTGTTATTCGCCGGGATGGGGGCCTATTCCGTGGCGATGAGCACGGCATTCAACGGCTATGGGCTGCGCGATGTTGTGACAGTAAGGTAACAGCAAATTTCCCCCGCTATATCTTGCCCCGCGCCGGTGAACCGACCATGTTCACGGCAAGCGCCCGGATTTGGGCGGTAATTGCAGGGATTGATGCGGCATGCGCCTGTCACAGCTTGGGGAAAAACTGCTTGGATGGCTGGGCCGCCCGCTGCAGTCCCAGCATTCGCCCGAGACCAAGCCGCGCGGGCCACGTGCCCATGTGATCATTCTGGACGGCACCATGTCAACGCTTGAGCCGGGGTATGAAACCCATGCCGGTGTCGTGTTTCGCCTGTGCTGCGAAATGGGGGCCGAGGTTTCGGTGTTCTACGAAGCCGGGGTGCAGTGGCACAGCTGGCGGCGCACGGCGGATATGCTGATGGGGCGCGGCATCAATCGCCAAATCCGGCGGGCCTACGGTTATCTTGCCTCCCGCTATCGCCCCGGCGACAAGATTTTCCTGATCGGCTATTCCCGGGGGGCCTACGGCGTGCGGTCGCTGGCGGGGGTGATTGACATGGTCGGGCTGGTACGTGCCGAACATGCCACCACCCGCAACATCCGCACCGCCTACCGTCACTACGAATGCCACCCCGGCGGCCCGCATGCTTCGGCCTTCCGCCGCAGCTTTTGCCACGACGCCGTGTCGATCGAAATGGTCGGCGTCTGGGATACGGTCAAGGCGCTGGGCCTGCGCCTGCCACTTTTGTGGCGCTGGGCCGAAGACCGGCACGCCTTTCACAATCACCGACTGGGCCCAAGCATCCGCAACGGGTTCCACGCGCTGGCGCTGAACGAAACCCGCTCGGTCTTTACCCCGGTATTGTGGGATTGCCCGCCCGGTTGGCCGGGACATGTGGAACAAGTGTGGTTCCGCGGCTGCCACGGCGATGTCGGCGGCCAACTCTGGGGCTATGACACGGCGCGGCCGCTGGCCAATGTGTCGCTGGTGTGGATGCTGGAGCAGGCCGAAACCTGCGGCCTGCCGCTGCCAAAGGGCTGGCAGGCACGGTATTTCACCGACCCTGACGGACCATCGGTGGGCACCTGGCGCGGCTGGGGCAAAATATTCCTGCACCGCCACCCGCGCATCATCGGGCGCGACCGCTCAGAACGCCTGCATGACAGCGTGCGCCGCGATACATTGCACCGCGCCCATGCCGCCATGGCCTTCACAGAACACTAACGCCTCGCCCAAAGATCGGCCTGGTCTTGCAGCTTTTTCTTGTTCCAAATACTCAAATCCCGCAGCTGCCCCACCGCGCCAACCCTATCAATTCAACGCTTCGACGCATCCATCACAATACAGGTGGTCGACCCGGTCGCATAAAGCCGCCCATCCTCGGTCCCGCGAATTTCCCCATGCGCCACACCGGTCGAGCGGCCAACATGATCAACAATACCGAAACAATCGATCTCGGTGCCAATCGGCACCGTGCGGATGATGTTGATCTTGTATTCCAGCGTTGTATAGACCGACCCGCGCGGCACCTTTGTCATCACGGCACAGGCCATCGCGCTGTCCAGTAACGTCCCGTACCAGCCGCCATGCACCGTGCCCATCGGGTTGGTGACATCAAAACTTGGCGTACCGCGAAAAACAGCACGCCCTTCTTCCACCAGATGCAGGGTATAACCCATAACTTTGCTAATCGGCGGGGCGGGCAAACGACCGTCCAGAATGCCCTGCATGAACTCCAGTCCAGACATCGACAACAGATCGTCCTGTGCCAGCAACTCGCTGGCATCCTTGGCAAAAAACATCCCGCGCACTCCTTGATTCAGCCGCAGGCTAGGAAGCGAGGCGAACAGGGGCAAGCGTTACGCGACGTTCTGCAGATCAATCCGCGGGGTGACGCCCAAAGCATGGCACACGTCCCGCGTCAGCTCCGGCCGGTTCAGCGTATAGAAATGCAGCTGCTCCACGCCGCCATCAATCAGATCGCTGCACAGCTCGGCACAGATCGCGGTGGCCAGCAATTCCTCGCGCCCATCGCGCTGGGCCTTTTCAAACGCGTCTTCCACCCATGCCGGGATATGTGTGCCGCAACGGCGGGCAAAATTACGCGCGCCTTTCCAGTTTTCGATCGGCAGAATACCCGGGGTGATCGGTGCATCGATCCCGGCCTTTTCACAGGCGTCGCGAAAGCGAAAGAACGTCTCGGCCTCAAAGAAAAACTGCGTCAGGGCCTCGGTGGCACCTGCATCCAACTTGGCCTTCAGCCAGTCGACATCGGCCTGCCCATTGGCGGCCTCAGGGTGGGTATCGGGATAGGCGCCGACACGGATGTTGAACTGCCCGGTCTCGGCCAGGGCCGAAATCAATTCGACCGAATTGGCAAAGCCATCCGGATTGGCCCGGAATCCATCGCTGCCCTTGGGGGGATCGCCGCGCAGGGCCACGATGTCGCGCACGCCGGCTTCGGCAAAACCATCGGCAATCGCCAGCGTTTCGGCGCGGGTGGCCTCGACACAGGTCAGATGCGCCGCGACATTCAGGCCTGAGGATTTGTGCAGCGTCAGGGCCGCCTCGCGCGTCAGGTCACGCGTGGTACCTCCAGCGCCATAGGTGACAGAAACAAAGCGCGGGTTCAGCGGCGCCAGCACCTGCACAGTGTCCCACAGCCGAAACGAGGCTTCGAGACTTTGCGGCGGGAAAAACTCAAACGATACGGCGGGAATGGTCATGAAACGCGCTTTCCTGATGATTTGGCCCCTTGTTGCATGTGCAGCATTGTGAGACAATTTCATAATACTCAACAACAACATGAGCTGGATGATAGGTTGCACATTGAATTTCGGCATCTGCGCACGATCAAGGCGGTGCATGAATGCGGCGGGCTGGCGCGTGCGGCGGACCGGTTGCACATCACCCAAAGCGCGCTGAGCCATCAGATCAAGGGGCTGGAAGATCAGGCCGGGATCGAACTGTTTGTGCGCCGCTCCAAACCGATGAAGCTGTCGGCGGCAGGCTTGCGGCTGCTGCGGCTGGCCCAGCAGGTCCTGCCACAGATCGAGGCGATGCAGGCCGAGTTCACGGCCCTGCGCGATGGCAAGACCGGGCGGATGCATATCGCCATTGAATGCCACGCCTGCTTTGAGTGGCTGTTCCCGGTGCTGGAAGGGTTCCGCAAAAGCTGGTCGGATGTAGATGTCGATATCCGCCCCGGGTTGGCGTTTGACGCCTTGCCTGCGCTGCAAAAGGAAGAGGTTGATCTGGTGGTGTCGTCAGACCCTGAAGACCTGCCGGGGATCGATTTTGTCGAACTGTTTGATTACGCACCGGTTTTTGTGGCCGCCGCCCAGCACCCGCTGGCGGCGAAACCCTATATCGACGCGGTTGATTTCCGCGACCAGACGTTGATCACCTATCCGGTGGATCGCACACGTCTGGATATTTTCAGCCAACTTCTGATCCCGGCCAAGGTCGAGCCCGAGGCGATCCGCCAGGTGGAACTGACGGCGGTGATCCTGCTGCTGGTGGCCTCCAATCGCGGCGTGGCGGTGCTGCCGGATTGGGTGGTGCGCGAGGTCAAATACAGCTCGGATTACGTGACGCGCCCGCTGACCAGCAGCGGGTTGACCCGGCGGCTATATGCGGCGGTGCGTTCGGATGATCGCGAAAAGCCGTTTGTGCAGGAATTGATCCAACTGGCCCGCGTCGAAGCGCGCAAACTGCAATTGGCCTAGCCACCGTAGGGTGTGCTTTCAGCGCACCTTCCCCACATAGGTGCGCAAAATGCACCCCCTACGGCGCCCGGCTTTAGATCAGTTTGACAATCTGCTTGCCCCGGTTGCCGCCTTTCAGCATCGACATGAAGGTGGCGGGGGCGTTTTCCAGCCCTTGGACGATATCCTCGACAAAGGCGATCTCACCGCTGGCCACTTTTGGGCCGACTTCGGACAGGAAGGCCGGGTAGTGATCAAAGTGGTTCGAGATGATAAAGCCGTTGAACGATAGCTGTTTGGTCAAAATGGCGCGCCACAAGTTGGTTGTAGAAAGAGGCCCGGCTGGATCGGGCTGTTCATTGGAACTGTACCAGCTGATCATGCCACAGACCGGAATGCGCCCATGGGTGTTGATCAGCGGATACACTGCCTCAAGCACTTTGCCACCGACGTTTTCGAAATAGATGTCCACGCCGTCCGGGCAGGCCTTGGCCAGATCGGTGCGCAAATCGCTGGCGCTGTCATAGGCATGGTGGTCCAGGCAGGCGTCAAAGCCAAACGTATCGGTTGCCAGCGCGCATTTGTCCGCGC
>JBLINN010000265.1:0-6007 GCA_047639325.1 Paracoccaceae bacterium
ATCCCGGTTCAACGCAACACCCGCTACAAGCGCCCCTATCGCGGAGCGATTTAGTGCTTGAGCTGATACCGGAAAACCAATTATTCTGGTAAAACCTTGGCTCCCGATCATTTTGAACTTCGGGATGCTAACGCTTCGATCAGGAATTTGTCCAATCAAAGGTGACCGTGCACTCTTTTAGCTTGCTAGTCTGCTTTTTGCCTATAGGCTTTGAAAATAACGAAATTTCTGGGAGGAAAAGATGAATCTATTTACCAAAGTAGTAACAACAGCAGCGCTCCTGTCCGGCGTTGTCATGGCTGGTGGTGCTTTTGCGCAGGACTGTCCGAGAGGCACGCTGGACGAGCGGTTTTGCGATGTGGATGGCGACCTGATCGCAGACATTCCGACAGATCCAAGCGAATGGGTCGACCCGGACACACTGATTTTCACATACACCCCGGTAGAAGACCCGGCTGTTTATGTGACTGTCTGGGCCGAATTCATGGACCATTTGGCCGAAGCTACTGGCAAAAAGGTTCAGTTTTTCCCGGTTCAGTCTAACGCCGCCCAGCTCGAAGCTATGCGTTCGGGCCGCCTACATATCGCAGGCTTTAACACAGGCTCAAACCCGCTGGCCGTGAACTGCACAGGCTTCCGCCCGTTCGCCATCATGGCGTCGCTTGACGGCCATTTTGGCTACGAGATGGAAATCCTGACGTATCCGGGCTCGGGCATTGAAAGTGTCGAAGACATCAAAGGCGGGCAACTTGCCTTTACATCGCCAACTTCAAATTCAGGTTTCAAGGCGCCGAGCGCGATCCTGAAAGGCGAGTATGACTTGCTGCCGGATCGGGATTTTGAACCGGTGTTTTCTGGCAAGCACGACAACTCGATCATGGGTGTTGCCAATAAAGACTACATGGCGGCCTCAATTGCAAACTCGGTTCTGTCACGGATGATCGCCCGTGGCGCGCTTGAAGCAGATGACGTGATTTCAATATACAAATCACAAACATTCCCGACCACAGGTTTTGGCACTGTCTACAACCTACCGCCGGAACTGCAGGCCACCATTCAGGATGCGTTCTTCAGCTTTGATTGGGACGGCACCGCGTTTCAGAAAGAGTTCGAGAAATCCAACGAAGGCCAGTTCCTGCATATGAACTACAAAGATTTCTGGGACGTGATCCGCAAGATCGATACTGCAAACGGTGTTAGCTACTCTTGTAACTAAGATAAGTTTGATTTCAATAATGATGCGCCCCGGCGATACGGGGCGCATCATTTTTATGTGCTGAGGGGCCAATATGCTGCGTTTGGAAAAACTGACGAAAGTCTACAAAACCGGCGACAAGGCGCTAAACGCTGTGGACTTGGAGATGCCGAAAGGACAGGTTTTGGCGCTGATCGGGCCGTCGGGTGCCGGTAAATCGACATTGATTCGTTGCGTCAACCGTTTGGTAGAGCCAACCTCGGGCACAGTGATACTGGATGGCACCAATGTCACCAAATTGGGGCTCAGTGGATTGCGCAAAGAGCGCCGACGCATGGGAATGATTTTTCAGGAATACGCACTGGTCGAACGGCTGACGGTGATGGAAAACGTGCTGTCAGGCCGCCTAGGCTATGTCGGCTTCTGGCGCAGTTTTCTGCGAAAATTTCCGCAATCCGACGTGGACGAAGCGTTCCGTTTGCTTGATCGCGTCGGTCTTGTCGAAATGGCCGACAAGCGTGCAGACGAACTGTCTGGTGGGCAACGTCAGCGGGTGGGAATTTGCCGCGCGCTTATTCAGGATCCCGCGGTTTTGTTGGTGGACGAACCAACAGCTTCACTTGATCCCAAAACATCCCGCCAGATAATGCGCCTGATTGTTGAACTTTGCGAGGAACGTGAACTGGCGGCGATCGTGAACATCCACGATGTTTCTCTGGCGCAGATGTTTGTGTCGCGCGTTGTTGGTTTGGAAAAAGGCACCGTGGTGTTTGACGGCGCGCCTGAAGAATTGACTGAGGACGTTCTGACCCGGATTTATGGTGAAGAGGACTGGTCAGAAACCATTCAGAAAGTTGAGGATGAAGATGGCGAAGAGGATGCAGCATAATGACTGCTGCCCTTGACGACCGGCTGGGTAAACCCTGGAAAAAACCACCTTTCATCGAGTCGCAGGCATTGCGGTGGGTTCTGATCATCGGCTCAGTTGTATACCTAGTGCTGGCCATTGGTTCTATTGATGTGAACTGGGTGCGGGTTTACCGTGGTATGGATCGCGGCAGGCAATTTTTCGCGGCCTTCACCCATCCTGATTTTGTTTCCCGAGCCGGAGAAATCAAAACGGGTATACTTGAAAGTATTGTCATGGCTTTGGCCTCGACAGTGGTTGGCATTGCCATTTCAATTCCGATCGGGCTGGGTGCTGCGCGCAATATTTCGATATTGCCGGTCTACCTGGTGTGCCGCACGATTGTTGCGATATCGCGCGCCCTGAACGAGATTGTGGTGGCCATTCTTTTGGTGGCCATCTTTGGATTTGGTCCGCTGGCCGGGTTCCTGACACTTAGCTTTGCCACCATCGGTTTCCTGTCAAAATTGCTGGCCGAGGAAATTGAGGATATGGACAAAGTGCAGGCCGAGGCCGTGCGCGCAACTGGTGCTAGCTGGTTGCAACGTTATGTTTTTGGTATCCAACCGCAGGTCATTCCGCGCCTGATCGGACTGTCGATCTACCGACTGGATATCAATTTCCGTGAAAGCGCCGTGCTGGGCATCGTTGGTGCGGGTGGTATCGGGGCGACTTTGAATACATCATTTGACCGGTACGAATTTGACACCGCTGCCGCGATCCTGCTGGTGATTATTGGTATCGTCATGGCGCTGGAATACTTGTCTGGCATAATCCGCGCGAAGGTTCAGTAATGGCTATTTCAACAAAAGACGGTTTGAAAGTTTGGCAACGTCGCGACCGCAACACGCAGCTGAAAATCTGGGCGATGTGGCTGGTTGGTACTGCAATTTTCATGTGGAGCTGGCAACAGATATCATCGGTTACCACCTGGGCGTTTTTCTGGGACGCCCCGCGTATCGCCAGCGATATCGGCGGACGTGCCTGGCCACCACGCTGGTCCTACATGGATAAGCTGTGGGAACCGTTATGGGATACGCTTAACATTGCCACACTTGGCACAGTGATGGCCCTGATGATGGCGGTGCCGGTGGCTTTCATGGCGGCGCGAAACACAACGCCGTCGATGCTGTTCATTCGCCCAATTGCATTGCTGATCATCGTATCCAGCCGGTCGATTAATTCGTTGATCTGGGCGCTGTTGCTGGTGAAAATCATCGGCCCCGGAATTTTCGCGGGGCTGATCGCCATTGCCATCCGGTCTATCGGATTCTGTGCAAAGTTGCTGTACGAGGCGATTGAGGAAATAGACGAAACACAGGTCGAGGCGATAACTGCCACCGGGGCAAGCCGCTGGCAGGTCATGGCCTACGGTATTGTGCCGCAAGTCATGCCAGCCTTTGCTGGCATCGCCGTGTTCCGCTGGGATATCAACCTGCGCGAAAGCACCGTGCTGGGTCTTGTGGGCGCTGGGGGTATTGGATTGCAATTGCAGGGCTCACTTAACACCCTGGCCTGGCCGCAGGTTAGCCTGATCCTTCTCATCATCCTGCTGGCCGTTATCGTCAGCGAATGGGTTTCTGCAAAGGTGCGTGGGGCCATCATCTGATGCCATCCAACAATTTGGAAGGCAGCGAATGGGCGTTTGCGGCCTATGAAGCGGTGCGCCACTGTCTGCCCGATGCGAGATTTCCAGACACTTCGCAAGTTGTCGACAACCTTGCGGACCTGACCGACAGAATTGACGTGTTTTTGCTGGATGCCTTTGGTGTTCTGAATGTCGGTGAGGCCGCCATCCCCGGCGCCCCGGAACGCATCCGAGACCTGCAATACGCCGGCAAGACCGTCATGGTGGTTTCAAATGCCGCCGGTTACCCCAAGCGCCTGCTCTTGGAAAAATACGCGCGCCTTGGATTTTATTTTGCGCCCGATGACGTGCTGACCAGCCGCGAAGTCTTGCTGACCAATCTCGCAACCCGTGCGCCAATACGATATGGGCTGATGGCTTCCCAGGTATTTGGCCGTGAAGAACTGGAACAACTGAATGCAGTGTTTCTCGAAGAAGACCTGGCGGTCTACGACAGCGTCGAGGCGTTTCTGATGATCGGGACAGCCGAATGGACCGAGGCGCGTCAGTTATTGTTAGAACAATCGGTTGTCAAAAACCCGCGCCCAGTGCTGGTTGGCAACCCCGACATCGTTGCACCAAGGGAAGTTGGCCTGTCGCGCGAGCCGGGGCACTACGCGCACCGGTTGGCCCATGTAAGCGGCGTGGAGCCCGAATTTTACGGTAAACCGTTCGCCAATGTATTTGAGATGGCGCTCGGGCGTCTGCCTACTGATACAGATCTCTCGCGCGTGGTTATGGTGGGAGACACACTGCACACCGACATTCTGGGCGGGGCGGCCACCGGTGTGAAAACCGCTCTTGTTACCGATTTTGGATCGCTCAAAGGGTTCGACGTAAGTAAAGCCATCGAACAATCCGGCATTGTGCCAGATTTCATTCTTCCTTGTCCGTGATCAACGATTTTGAATCAGCGTTATCGGCATGACGTAGTTGAACGTCTGCTTTGGAGAAAATCGATGTTGCCATGCTGAAGGTTCGAGATAGGCCGCGAACACCAAATCAGTTGAACCAAAATAGCCGACGCTACCCCAGATCAAGTTGCCACAATTTCAAACCATTCGGCGAATGCTCTGGCGCGCGTTTGGCGAAGAATTCGGCGGGAGACCAGATGGCGTTGCAGATTGAAGTGATTGTAGATGGCATCGTGGACGGACAGAAACCGTTGCATCGAGCCGGGCGATTTGAACCGTCCCAATCGCGGCTCTCGTCGGCGCGTTGGCCTCCTCTCATGGTTTTGCAAACAAACCACTGCCGGGCAATGGATGCGAAACTTCAGCCCGATTGTTCAAGCGACCACCCGTGACATGAAGGTGCGCCAGGCCAAGTTCCCGAAGGGCCGCCGAATATGACCCCAGCTTGTCGGTGACAATCTCATCGGGAGTGTAACCCTGCTTTTTCAGGAGTTTCCGCATAAGTTTAAGGGCCGCACTCTTGTTCCGGTGCGACTGGGCCAGGACCTCAAGAACCTCGCCTTCATCGTCAACAGCGCGCCACAGATATGTCCGCTTGCCGCCCTTAGTGCCAAATGCTGCGCTCACGAACCCTGAGATTTTACGGTCGCGGCTAACCGCTAGAAGGTCCCGCATTGCGGTCATCGGTGCAAAGTGCATCGAACGGCGGCTTTGTGCCGCAAACCGGACTCCCGTCAGGGCCTTTTCAGCCGTTCTTACGGTTCTGAAACGGAACACTAATACTAGCCACTCCCTGCTGGTGCGCAGTTAGCTGAGCTTTACGGCTGTACCGCTTACGGCAACCATCATCATATTTACCGAGCTGCCAGTGGAAATCGAATGGTAGTCAATATCGACAGCAATCACTGCATCCGCGCCAAGTTCGGAAGCCTTAATCCGAAGCTCATCAAAAGCCGCCTCGCGTGCCTCATCGAGCGTCTTTTGTACTGCGCCGCTTCGCCCTCCAAATATATCTCTCACATTGGCGAGGACATCTCGGAAGATGTTCATCCCAAGCACAACTTCCGTGGCTACAATGCCGAGGCGTTCAACACTGCCGACAGTGGTCTCCGTGGTGAGTATCATTCCAGAAGCTGCCGCTTTTGTGCGTACTCTGGCTTCGGTCTCAGCGCGACGGACATCATCAGTCTTGGCAGCCTCTTTACGTTCCGCCTCTAGACGACACGAGGGGCACTTGCCGTCTTTAATCTCTAGAAAACCAAAGCCGGTTTTTTCGCAATTTGGACACTTCGCCATTTTCATACTCCTTCGACTTGGGGTTGTTTCTCAGTCTTTGCCGAACAAGGCTCGGTCGACTTCCTCTT
>JBLINN010000266.1:0-5953 GCA_047639325.1 Paracoccaceae bacterium
ATCACGCCAGATCCAAATGTCCAGACAACAGGTTGCGTAATCTCCCGGGGTGAGGGTCGGGCGCTGTCCGTGCTTTGCACGGACTTGGGGCAAGGTGTGGGGTTGGGGTTATCCCCGCCACGCGGCTATGCCCGCCCCCTGAAAGGTCGCGCGGCGCATTTCCCGGCGGAAGCCGTGGTAGTCGTTGATCGCGTAGTGCTGCGTGGAATAATTGTCCCAGATCACCACCATATGCGGGCTCCACCGTAGGCGCAGGCAGTGTTCTGGCAGGGCGCAATGGGCGAAGAGTTGTGCCAGTAGCGGCGCGCTGTCGGCCTCGGACAGGCCATCGATCCGCATCGTGTAGGTGGGGTTGATATAAAGGCCCCGCCGCCCGGTGACCGGGTGGGTCATCACCGCCGGGTGCATACGCTCGCGATCTGCGTCAGGGTCGTTGCGCTTGGTTGATCCTTTCATCGCCTGTTCTTCAACGGGGGGTGCCCATTTGATGCCGTATGGCTTGCCCACATGGGCGGTATTGCGCCCGTCGAGCAGGGTTTTCAGCGGTTCGGGCAGGCTGTCCCAGGCGGCTTGTTGCGAGCAGAACATGGTGTCACCGCCATAGGGTGGCAGGTCGATCCCGGCCAGGACCGAGCCACCGGGGGGATGATCGAGGAAGCTGAGGTCGGTGTGCCAGCCGCCGCCAAAGACGCCGGTGCGTTCGTCTGCCTGTTTCAGGATGGTGGTCATTTCCGGGTGTTCGGGCGGACCCGGCGCATAGGGGTTGACCGCCGGGTCGCCAAACGCCCGGGTCAGGGCGCGCTGTTGATCGGGCGAGATGGGTTGGTCGCGCAGCACGATCACCAGGTGTTGCGCCAGCGCGTTGCGCCAGCGCGTCGCGCAGGGTTTGGGCGAGGTCATCGGTGAGGCGGGCGGTCAAGTCCAGGCCGGTGATTTCAGCGCCAAAGACGCCGGTGATGCGGTTGACTTTCATGGCTTGCCGCCTTTGCCGGATACGCCGCCGTTACGGTGGGCCGGGGCGGCGGAGCTGTCAAGCACAGGTGCTGTGCGGTTTCTATGTAATTTCTTTCGCTGTTTTTGCGTCGATCTGGGGTAACGTCGCTGCAGCCAACAAGGAAGAGCCAAAATGTCAGACGTCCCTATCATTGCCCAGAAAGCCCCCTATCCCATCGAGGTGACGGAGGGGAAAACCTATTTCTGGTGTTCCTGCGGCAAGTCCGCGAAGCAGCCGTTTTGTGACGGGTCGCACAAGGATACGGGTATGACACCGGTCAAATACACTGCCGAGGTCGATAAAAAGGTGTTTTTCTGCGGGTGCAAGGCGTCGGGCAAGTCGCCGCTGTGTGACGGGTCGCATTCCAAGTTATAACCGCGGGTGTTTCAGGCAAGGTGCGCAGAATGCACACCCTACTTGAGGCGCTCGAACACTTGACGGATTGAGCAATAATCCGGCGCGCTGTCCGGGCGGTTGGCGGTTTGCGCCGCCAGCCAATGTTCGCACGCTTCGTGGCAGTTGCTGGCCCGGCAATGGGTGACCATTTCGCAATAGCCTTCGACGGTCAGGCGTTTTTCGGCCATGGCGTCGGACAGGTTGACCCCGACCAGGCGCGCGACGGATCGCGCCAGCCAGAAGTGGCGTTCGATATCGCCAAGGGCCGCATTTCCTAGGGCCGTGTGATCTGTTGTCATGTCATGCCACCAGTTTGGCGCGTTTAGACGCGGCGGATTTAAGCTGTGTGAACCGGTCGTGATTGAGGCAGGTATCGGGGGCTTCGGCCACTGTTTCGTGTTCGGCCAGCCAATTGGGGCAGTCGCTGGCCCAGCTGCATTTGCGACAGGTTTGCACCATATCGGCCCAATATTCTTGGCTGAGATCACCGGCCTGCGCCGCCCCGACCAGATCGGTTTTCGTGGATTTGGCCATTCCGGCCACCAGCCGCACATGTCGCATCAATTTGCCGAGAACTTGCATCGTCTCCCCCTTGGTCAATCCTTTTGATTGTCGCCTTCGTTGCCACCGTTGTTGCCACCGTCACTGTCGTCGCGCAGTTGCATTAACAAGGCTGCGTTGTTGCAGTAATCGGGTGTGGCCTGCGCCCCATCGGCGTGGTCCTGCAGCCACTGGGTGCAGTGCAGCGGGTCGGCGCAATTGGCGCAGCTAAGGACCGCGTCAGAAATATCATCAATGCGCAGATCGCCCCGGATCGCGGCTTGTTGCAGGTCAACCCCGACGGTTTTGGCCATCTCATCCAACAGAGCAGCGTGGCGTTTGAGGTCTTTTGGCGTTTCCATTTCTCGGTACTCTTTGCTGAACTGGATGCCGCCGAGTGTAGCAAAGAGGGATTTTGTGACCTTGATGCAGGTCAAATGTAAGGTCCGGGGGGCGTTCGCTATAGGATCCCCGGCAGGTTCAGCCCCTGTTCGCGGGCGCATTCCAACGCGATCGGATAGCCGGCATCGGCGTGGCGCATCACCCCGGTGGCCGGGTCGTTCCACAGCACCCGGGCCAATCGTTGGTCGGCCTCGGCCGTGCCATCGGCGCAGATCACCATGCCCGCGTGTTGCGAGAACCCCATGCCAACCCCGCCGCCGTGATGCAGCGACACCCATGTGGCCCCACTGGCGGTGTTCAGCAGCGCATTCAGCAGGGGCCAGTCACTGACCGCGTCGCTGCCATCACGCATCGCCTCAGTCTCGCGATTGGGCGACGCGACCGAGCCGCTGTCGAGGTGGTCGCGGCCAATCACCACCGGTGCGCTAAGCTCGCCGGTGCGCACCATTTCGTTGAATGCCAGCCCCAGCCGGTGTCGCTGACCCAGGCCAACCCAGCAGATGCGCGCGGGCAGGCCCTGAAAGCTTATGCGTTCGCGGGCGAGATCCAGCCAGCGGTGCAGGTGGGCGTCGTCGGGGATCAGCTCTTTGACCTTGGCGTCGGTTTTATAGATATCCTCGGGGTCGCCGGACAGGGCGCACCAGCGGAACGGGCCGACGCCGCGGCAAAAAAGCGGGCGGATATAGGCGGGGACAAAGCCGGGGAAGGCAAAGGCGTTTTCCAGCCCTTCGTCCAGCGCCACCTGTCGGATATTATTGCCGTAATCCAAGGTGGGCACGCCGGCGTTCCAGAAATCCACCATCGCGGCGACATGGATTTTCATGCTGGCACGGGCGGCTTTTTCCACCGCTTTGGGGTCGCTTTCGCGTTTGGCGCGCCAGTCGCCCATGGTCCAGCCCTGTGGCAGGTAGCCGTTCAGCGGGTCATGCGCGCTGGTCTGGTCGGTGACGATATCGGGACGCATCCCGCCGATTTGCATGTGGCGCACCAGTTCCGGGAAGATGTCAGCGGCGTTGCCCAGCAGGCCGACGGATTTGGCCTGGCCCGCCTTGGTCCAAGTTTTGATCATCGCCAGCGCTTCGTCCAGAGTCTCAGCTTTTTCGTCCAAGTACTTGGTCCGCAGGCGGGAATCGATGTTGTCGGGGTTGCATTCCACCGCCAGACAGCAGGCCCCAGCCATCACAGCGGCCAGCGGTTGAGCGCCGCCCATGCCGCCCAGCCCGCCTGTCAGGATCCATTTGCCGGTCAGGTCGCCGTTGTAATGCTGGCGTCCGGCCTCGACAAAAGTTTCATAGGTTCCCTGCACAATGCCTTGGGTTCCAATGTAAATCCACGATCCAGCGGTCATCTGACCATACATCGCCAGACCCTTTTTATCGAGCTCGTTAAAGTGATCCCAATTGGCCCAATGCGGCACAAGGTTGCTGTTGGCGATCAAGACCCGAGGCGCGTTTTCGTGGGTTTTGAACACGCCCACAGGTTTACCAGATTGCACCAACAGGGTTTCATCATCGTTAAGATCAATGAGAGCGGCGACAATCCGGTCGAAATCTTCCCAGGTGCGGGCGGCGCGGCCGATGCCGCCATAAACCACCAATTCATGAGGGTTTTCAGCGACATCCGGGTGCAGGTTGTTCATCAACATGCGCATCGGCGCCTCTGTTTGCCAGCTTTTGGCGGTCAGCTTGGTGCCAGTGGGCGGGAAAATATCACGTAGATTGTGGCGACTATGGGTCATTGCAGAACTCCGGTTTGAACGAGGTGGTCCAGGGCCTTGAGGATGTTAGACAAATGTTGGCGCAGGCGGTCGGCCTTGGCGGTGTCGTATTGCCAAGGTGGCGTTTCGACCATGTAGGTGGATTGCGCCAATTCCATCTGGATGGCGTGGATATTGGCGCTTGGCTGGCCGTAATGCCGGGTGGTCCAGCCGCCTTTGAACCTTCCGTTAAGGATCGTGGTGTAGCTTGGCGCGGCGAGGCAGGTTTCACGCACAGCTTTTTCCACAAGGTGGGCGCAGCTTGTGGATGAATTGGTGCCGATGTTGAGATCCGGCAAGATGCCGTCAAAGAGGTAGGGAATACTGGAGCGGATTGAGTGGCAATCATAAAGGATTGCGCAGCCATGTTGCGCGTGAACCCGGGATAATTCTGTGGATAAGGCGGTGTGATAGGGCTGGTGATAGGTTTGGCGACGACGGTCGATCTCTGCCGCGTCTGGCTCGTGGCCCGGGCGATAGATTGGGTGCCCGTCGAAATCGGTGAGCGGGCACAGGGTGGTTGTGTTCTGCCCCGGGTAAAGGCTGTGGCCTTCGGGGGCCCGATTGACGTCGATGACATAGCGGTGGATTGGGGTGCGCACGGTGGTAACATTGTCGAGCAAGCCGCTGTAAAGACGATCAATATGCCAATCAGTATCAGCCAGTTTGCGGCCTTGGTCGTTCAGCGTATCGCGGATGTCGGCGGGGATATCGGTGCCGGTATGCGGCAGGCCCAGAACAATGGCCCCGGTGCCTTGGGTGACTTCAATCCTGGGGGCGTCAATCTTGGGGGCGTCAATCTTGGGGGCGTCAATCCTGGGGGCGTCAATCATTGTGTTGCCTCGATCAATGCGTTGCTTAGGACCAGGTCAGCGGCGGCGCGCAGGTCTGGCGCAAGAAAGCGATCCTGTTCCAGTCGCGGGATATCTTGACGTAGGCGGGCGACCACTAATGCCAGCGCCGGAGAGGTTGCCAGCGGTGCGCGCGCTTCTATGCCAGCGCATGAGCAAAGGGCTTCAACCCCTTGAATAACCGAAAGGTTTTGCAACATCTTTTGCAAGCGATACGCGCCATGGGCCGCCATGCTGACATGGTCCTCTTGGTTGGCCGAGGTTGGGGTGCTGTCGGTCACGCAAGGGTTCGCCAGATGCTTGTTCTCGCTCATCAGGGCGGCGGTTGTGACCTCGGCGATCATCAGGCCAGAGTTCAGGCCGGGATCGCTGGTTAGGAAAGGCGGCAAGTCGTGGCTAAGCGCCGGGTCGACCATCAACGCCACCCGCCGTTGGCCGATGGCGCCGATCTCGGCCAGAGCTAGCGCGATCTGATCTGCCGCAAATCCAACGGGTTCGGCGTGAAAGTTACCACCCGACACGATGCGCCCGCTGTCCAGAAGGACCAGTGGATTGTCAGTGACGGCGTTTGCTTCGATCTCTAGCGTGCGGGCGGCCATGTTGATCACGTCCAGCGCGGCACCAACCACCTGTGGCTGACAGCGGATGCAATAGGGATCCTGCACGCGGGTATCGCCATCGCGATGGCTTTCGCGGATCTCGCTGCCGTCCATCAGGGCGCGCATGCGGGCGGCGACTTCGATCTGGCCGGCATGGCCGCGCAGGGCATGAATTTCAGGCACGAGGGGCGCCGTGGAGCCCATGATGGCATCGGTGCTAAGCGCTGCGATGACAATTGAATTATCCACCGCGCGTTGCGCGCCAAACAGGCCCGCCAATGCAAGCGCGGTACAAAACTGCGTGCCATTGATCAGCGCGAGCCCTTCCTTGGGGCCCAGAACCACCGGTGCCAGCCCGGCCCTGGCCAGCGCATCCGCACCGGGCATCACCTGCCCGGCAAATTCAGCCTCGCCC
>JBLINN010000267.1:0-5948 GCA_047639325.1 Paracoccaceae bacterium
CGCGTCTTCGCCCCCTGCCCTGATAGAGTCGGCGTGGGCGCTGAATATCCCGTGTTTTGAGGGGTATGGCCTGTCTGAATGTTGTGCCGTTGTCGCCATGAACCACCCCGGCCAGCATCGCACCGGCTCAGTTGGCCCGGTTCTGAATGGGCTGGACGTAACGCTCGAAAACGGTGAAATCACCGTGACCGCGCCAACCGTGATGGTTGGATATCTGAACGGCGATCCCGCGCCCGTGTCTTGGAAAACCGGCGATCTGGGGCATTTCGACGGGGAATTTCTGGTGATCGACGGGCGTAAGGACGCGCTGCTGGTCACCGGAGCGGGCCGCAATATTTCGCCCGAATGGGTGGAACAACGGGTCAACGCCGATCCGCGGATCGTCAGCTCGGCCCTTGGGTTGCGCGACATTGAAGGCGACGGGGAAGTGGACGGGCAATTGGTGCTGGTCGTGGTGGCCATAGCCCGCATTTCCCTGCCCGAAATTTCGCAACACCTGGACGATCTGCCCGACTATGCCCGCCCAACTTGGGTGATCCTGACCGATCCAACCGAACCCGACCTGCTGTTCCCGGCAGGCACCCCCAACCGGGCCACCGCCCGGGCCCTGATCAACAGCCGCCAAGCGATCCCTTTACGGCCAACCCCCGAAAGACGTGTTTCATGACCCAACGAAAAAGCGCCCTGATCACCGGCGCCGGTTCCGGCATTGGCCGCGCCCTTGCGATAGAGGCCACGCGCCTTGGCTACAGCGTTATCCTGGCTGGACGCACCCGGGCACGGCTGGACGAAACGGGCGATATGTGCCCGGCGGCCGAGGTTACAATAGTCACCGCAGATGTCACCACAGCCCAAGGGCGCGCCGCGATATGCGCTGCAGTGGGCGGCCATCTGGACGTGCTGATCAACAATGCCGGAACGTTGTCTGTCGGGTATCTATCGCAGCTTGACGATGCCGATCTGGCGCAGATGATCGCCACCAACCTAACCGCCCCCATCGCGCTGACCCGCGATCTGTTGCCCGCACTAACGACAGCAAAGGGGCGGATCGTAAACATCGGCTCGGTCTTTGGCGATATCGCCTATCCGTTCTTTGCCGGGTATTCCGCGACTAAATTTGGCCTGCGCGGGTTTTCCGATGCCATCCGCCGCGAACTTAGCGGGTCGGGTATTGGCGTCACCTATGTGGCCCCCCGCGCAACGCACACCGCCGCCGAAAGCGAATTTTCGGCGCTGGTCGAGCCGATGCATATGACATTGGACAGCGCCGAAACCGTTGCCTCCCAAGCCTGGGCTGCGATCCAGTCGGGCAAACGCGAGTGCTTTCCCAAGGGCAAGGAAGCCTTGTTTGTGCGCATTCAACGGATGTTCCCGGCTTTGATAGACAATTCTGTGGGCGCACAGGCCCGCGACCCGGCAACGCTGGCCGCCCTTCAGGCCACCAGAAAACCATAACCTTCGATCCCCAAAAGGACTCCGTCATGAGCTACAATGTCATCCGCGCCCGGACCCCGGGCACGCGCAGCATCGACCCGGCCAGTGTCGAGGCGGTCAAGGCGCATCTGAAACAGGACGGCTGGGCCTTGCTGCGCGGCTTTGACGCCGACCTGCCCGCCTTTAGCGACCTGACCCGGCAAATGTGTACCACCATCACCTTTGACCCGGCGCGCGAAAATACCGACAAGACCACCCAAAAGGTGGATGCCGGGTTGGGCCCGATTGGGTTGCATATCGAAAACGGCAACACCCCGGTCTGCCCCGATATTGTGCTGTTTCATTGCACACAAGCCGCCTTTGAAGGCTCGCAGACAACAATCTGCGACGGGCAGCAATTGTTTGCGGCGTTTGACGACGCCAAAAAACAACGCTGGTCGCAGACAATGACCGTAAAACGGCGCCTGTCCGAAGAGCTGTGGAAACGCTATCTGGTCAATGAACACCCCGCCTTAAGCGACCCTGAACAGGTGACGATGGCGCATATCCAACAGTTCAAAGCCGCCATTCCAGGGCAGGATTTTAGCCTGAACAGCGACGGATCGCTAGACTATGAACTGGTGCTATCGCCAGTGCGCGGCTCTGCCATTTCCGAGGGGCAAGGCTTTGCCAATGCCATCCTTGGCCCGTCGCATAACTATGAAGCACCACGTTACACGATGGCCGATGGCACCGCTGTGACAGACGGCGAAATCGAGGAATTGCGCGATCTTGCCGAGGCCTGCACGGTCGAGATCAACTGGCAGGACAATGATATCGCGGTGATCGACAACACAAGGGTGATGCATGGCCGCCGCGCGATCAAAGACCCGGACCGACGTCTGTTCATCGGCATGGGGCGCGTCTGACCCGATTTTGGCGGCTCGTCATTGGGGCGCAATGAGGCGCAGTGGGGCGCTTACGACTGGTCTGGCTTAGTCAGGGCATAAGGACGGTCATGGCCAAGGCTGGGAATGCGCCCATGTCATCAATCACATAACCCCGGTTCAGCAGCTTGCCATCCGGGCCATCAATGGCGATGGACCCCAGCATCACCCAGACCCGGTGTCGCGTGGCAAAGGCGCGAAACGCCGCCAGAACCGGATGATCAGCCTCGGGCGCTGTCGGCGGGGCCACAAACGCGCCCTCACTGGCCAGACCACCGCAATATTCCGGCAGAAACACAAACGCCGCCCCCGCCTGAACCGCCGCTTCGGCCAATGGCATCGCCTCTTCCAGGGCCGAAACGAAATCGGGTTTGGGGCGGGTTTGCAGCAGGGCGATATCAAGGGTGCGTGGCATAGTCAGACCTTCATATAGGCGTAGTGCCACAACGCAAGTCAGCGAGGGCGCGGCGTCTGGATTTTCTGCACGAAACCCCGCGCGATCCGCCAATATCCCCACCCGTGCGGAGCTGGTCGAAATCACCGGCCAGATCATTGCCGGCCCGTTTGGGGCGAGACCAGTTGCTTGCCCAAAAATCAGCGGCTTCGAAACCACGGCAAATTTGCCCCCGATCTGGCGGATATTGCCTTTGGCAGGGCTTGCGCTTGTGTCTGGATACAAATGTTAATTCCCGTTGGTAATTTTTTATTCCCCTAGGGCAATAAGCCTTTGCGCGACATACAGGCGTTCTGGCCCGGCACAGGAGACGACATTATGTGTGGTTTGGCGGGAATTTTATATAAACGCGGCGGGACGGGGCGGCACTCTCCCACCGGGCATGCGCTGTTGGATATGCTGGATGGGTGTCAGCACCGGGGGCCGGATTCTACCGGGTTTGCGCTGTATGGCGAACCGGTAGACGACCAGCTGCGGGCGCGGTTTTTTGTAGGGACCGGCGCGCAGCCCGCGAGCGCGACCACCAAAGTAAAGGACGTTCTTGCCAGACACGCCGCGACGATCATCGAAGACGAAATGATCGGCAACAATTACCGCGTCATCGTGAATTTCACTGGCGATATACAAAAACTATCCTATGACGCTGAAAAAGTGGCCAAGGTCATTTCCATCGGCAAGTCACTGGAAATCCTAAAGGATATCGGAACCGCGCATGAGGTGGACGATATCTATCATGTGCAATCGTTTTGCGGCACCCATCGGCTGGGCCATGTGCGGCTGGCCACCGAAAGCGATGTCTGCCCCGCGGCGGCACATCCGTTCTGGGCCACCGGGTTTGCCGATATCGCCATTGTCCATAACGGGCAGATCACCAATTACCGGAAAATGCGCCGCCGTCTGGAACAGCGCGATTTTGAGTTCAACACCAACAATGATTCCGAGCTGATTGCGGCCTATCTGGCCGACAAATTGCAGCAAAAGATCCGCCTGGAAAACGCGCTGGAAACCTCGATTGACAACCTTGACGGCACGTTTTCCTTTCTGGTCTCGACCAAGACGGAAATCGACTATGCCAAGGACCGGCTGGCGATGAAACCGATGGTGATGTTTGAAAATGACGACATGGTGGCCATCGCCTCGGAAGAGGTGTCGCTGAACAAACTATTCCCCGGTCAGGCGCTGAGCACCATGGAACCCGCCCCCGGCACCTTTCAAACCTGGCACCGCTAAGACGCAGGAAACCACCCCCATGCACCAAATTGACCTGTCCGTCCTGCCTGTCCGCGAAGCCAACCAACTGTTGCGCAAACTGGCCGAGACCGAGGATATAATAGAGGTCATCAACATCACCTCGCTGGGGTCCGACGCCGAACTGACCGATCTGCCAGCGGACGAGCTGGGCAGTATTCTGGCCTATCTCGACAAGCATGAAATCCCGTTCAACGGTACCTTTCAAAAGGTTGTAAACGCGGGAAAAAAGCTGCGTTACGCCAATACTGAACCGGACGTGCGGTCGATCCCGTTTTTCCAGTTTTCCGGCACTGCGGATTACTGAAACAAGAAGGTTCACGATGACATTCACATCAAGTCGCACATCGGCCGCTACCGCATTCGCGGCTATGGCACCGCGCGGGCGTTGCCGCATCTGTCGGACATCGCGTTCCGCAAACGCATTGATGCCGACACGATTGATCCGGACGTGGTGTCGCAAGTCAAAATGAAGACCGAACTGGGCGAAATCAACGGTGTCAACCCGCTGAAACTGTCGATGCCGGTGATGGTCGCCCCGATGAGTTTTGGCGCACTGTCGGCGTCCACCAAACGGGCGATTGGCATGGCGTCCACCCTGTCGGGGATCGCCGAAAACACTGGCGAAGGCGGCATGTCTGACGCACAGCACAATGCAGCATAACAGACGATATTTCAATGCCTTGTCGGGCGCCTTGGATGGAATATCCATGACATGAAACGCGCCGATGGGTTGGAAATTTACATCAGCCAGGGCGCAAAACCCGGTCTGGGCGGACAGTTGATGGCCAACAAGGTGACACCGGAACTGGCGGCTATACGGGGTATCCCTGCGGGGATTGACCTTCGGTCGCCTTCGCGCCACCCGGATATTCTGGGGGCCGATGATCTGGTGATCAAGGTCGAAGAACTGCGCGAAGCCACCGATCACAAGCTGCCGGTCAGCGTGAAACCGGGCGCGGGTCGGGTGCGCGACGATATCAAGATTGCGGCCAAGGATGGGTTTGATTTCATCGAACTGGACGGGATGCAGGGATCAATCGGCGCGGGCTCGGCCAAGGTGATCGAATATGTTGGCATTCCGACCCTGTCGGCAATTGTAGAAGCGATTGATGCGCTGCACGAGATTGGCTATCGCGACAAAATTCAGCTGGTGTTGATGGGGGGCTTGCGCGACGGCATTGATGCGGTGAAATCGCTGTGCCTGCGCGCGGATGCGGTGGCGTTAGGCACCTCGACCATCGATGCCGGTCACGCATTGCCCCACATGGCAGCGCATACAGGCGATGCAGCCCCCGGCGACGATGGTCGAGGTGTCAAACGCCAGAAGTTGAATCGCAGAACATCCACCGGTTCTTTGAAACGGTGCGCTGGCAAATCGCCGCGCTGACTAAGGCGCTGGGGCATGATGATGACCCAGCTTGGCATGGACGATCTGGTGGCCCTGACACCCGAGGCGGCGGCGATCACCGGCCTGCCCTATGAACCCGAACATCGCGATGAAACCGACACAATTGCCATTAAGGCAAGCTGAGGAATGGACATGACAGACGACGTCTATACCCTGGACCGCTTCAAAAACACCCATGCGCCTGCCGAATATCACGACGATGTCGATAACATTCATTACGTGCCCGCCCCCTGCCCGGTGGCTTGCCCGATGGCTTGCCCGGTGGGCACCGATGTGCCGTCATATATGGCGCTTATCCGGGAGCAAAAGTGGGAACTGGACTTGTCACGGTTTGGTTCCGGTCCAATGCTCTCATTTTACGCTGCTTTACGTTCGAAGGCCAAGGGGCTTTTGTATCCCAGTACTGAATGTCGGCGGCGCGGATTGTAAAACCCATTAATGTATTGGAAGATCGCCGCTTCTGCTTGGCGGCGGG
>JBLINN010000268.1:0-5944 GCA_047639325.1 Paracoccaceae bacterium
TGGCTCAAAATTGCAGGGTTTCTGCCGCAATTATACGAAATCCTGCACTTTATGGCCAACTAAATCTGGTTGTTTATTAATAGTTTCAGTAAGATAGGCGTTGTTCAGGTCGAACTCTTTAGCAGGGTAAATATCGCTCCGCCTGCGGTCATGGATGTCCGCGGCAGATCATTTTCCATCGTTTTACCCTGATAAAACCCGTGGCAACCACAGGGTCAGCGCCGGAAAGGCCACAAGGATGGCAATCCGCACCATTTCAGCGCCAAAGAACGGCATCACACCGATAAATGTCTCGCGCATCGGCACGCCTTTGGCCATCGCCGAGATCACAAACACGTTCATCCCCACAGGGGGCGTGATCAGACCCAGTTCGACCACGATCAGCGCCAGTATCCCAAACCAGACCTTCAGATCCTCGGACGTCATGCCATAGCCTGCGTTCGCCGCATCAATGTAGTCGCCGCCATTGATTTCCACCAGAACCGGCCAGAAAAACGGGATTGCCAGCAGGATCATCGACAGGCTGTCCATCAGCATGCCCAGAAAGATCAGCGCCACCAGCAGCAGGATCAGGATGGTCATCGGAGCCAGACCGGAATTGCCCATCCATTCGGCCACTGCCTGCGGAACCCCACCGCGTGACATAAAGATTTTCAGCATCTCGGCACCCAGCAGGATCAGATAGATCATGCCGGTGGTCTTTGCGGTTTCCAGCAACGCCTCTTTCATTTCCTTGGTCTTCACAAAACCCCGCACCGCGCCATACAGCCACACAAGGCTGACACCGATGGCCGCAGCCGGAGTTGGGTTGAAGAACCCGAAATAGATACCGCCGATCACGATGCCAAAGATCACCGTCACCGGAATGACGTTGATGGTGGCCGATATGAATTCAGTACGATCCGCCAGATCGCCTGCCGGGCCGGCATCGGGGCGCACCCGCACATAGATAGCGATGGTGATCAGGAACAGGACCACCGCGATAATGCCCGGGATCATCGCGGCCATGAACATCGTGACAATGTTGGCCTCGACAATCACCGCATAGATCACCAGCACCACCGAAGGCGGGATCAGGATGCCCAGCGTACCGCCTGCGGCCAGCGTACCGGTGGCCAACGCGTCGGAATAGCCGCGCTTTTTCAGCTCGGGCAGCGCGACCTGCCCCATAGTGGATGCGGTGGCCAGCGATGACCCGCACACCGCGCCAAACCCGGCGCAGGCGGCAATGGCCGACATCGCCACACCGCCGCGCATCCAGCCCAGCCAGACAGAGGCGGCGCGGAACAATGCGCTGCTTAGACCCGCTTTGGTGGATATATTGCCCATCAGGACAAACATCGGCACCACGCTGAGGTCAAAGATCGAAAACTGGCCGTAGCCCAAGGTTTTCAGCTGATTAAAGAAGATTGCCGGGCCGTTCAGGATGGTCACCCCGATGCCCCCGACAAGGATCATCGAATAGGCGATCGGCATCCGCAGCGCGATCAAGAGAACCAGAATTCCAAGGCCCGAAAAGCCGATCAGAAGCGCATCCATTGCTATTCAGTCCTAGATTTTGCGCGCGGCGTGGCGCAGCGTCACAAGTGAGGCGATCATCAGCAAAAACAGCGAGATCAAGATCGGAATCCAGGCCATCCATGTTGGAAATTGCAGAATAGCCGTTTCATATTCGTAGGCCTTTTGGTCCAGCATCCCGGCATACATCCGCCACAGCAGAATGCCGGAAAAGGCCAGCGCGATCAACGAGGCGACCAGCGAAAACAGCGCGATCAGATGTGGTGAGGCGCGCGAGGTAAAGATATCGGCCGTCACATTGGCATCCGTCAGCTGGCAATAAGGCAGGAACGAAAATGCCACCACGGCGATGCCAATTTCGGTCATTTCAAAATCACCGGGAAAGGGCATGCCAAACTGGTTGCCGATCACCGACCAGGAGTGCATCAGCACAACCAGCAACAGCAAAACGCCCCCCATCAACGCCCAACCGGTGATGATACGTGAAACGAGGCCCGAAGGCCCCGCTTCGTAATGTGTGGTAAACTCGGACATCGTTTACTGCGAGTTCTTTGCTGATAACTCGCGCGCCCGCGCCACAAGACCGGCACCGTCGATGCCTTTGGCAGTCACTTCGTCAACCCATTTGTCGACAACCGGCTCCAGCGTATCCATAAACACCTTGGTTTCGGCCTCGGTCAGCGTGATATGCTGCTTGCCGGCTTTTTCGGCCAGGCTGATGCCAAAATCGTCGCCAGCGCGCCAGTAGATGCCAACCTTGCCCCACCAGTCACGACCCGACGCATCGCGAAACGCTTTCTGGATGTCTTTGGGCAGGCCATCCCAACGGGCCTGGTTCATCGATACCTGAAAGCTGGTTGTACCCAGGCGGGTCTTTTCAAAGCCTTCGATGAAATAGTTGATCTGGTTTTGCAGCTTCAGCGGCGGGATAATCTCCCACGGCAACAACGTGCCGTCGATCACCTTTTTGGACAACGCGGTCGGCACTTCGGGGACTGGCGTGGCCAGCGGGGACGCGCCCAGCGCCTCGATCACCCAGGCGCCGGTGCGGGTGGGAATACGCATTTTCAGGCCCGCCATGTCGGCAGGAGAGCGCACTTCCTTGTCGACGGTCATGATCCCCTGGCCTGCATGAACATGCAGCCACATGACCTCAAGACCTTTGTAATCGTCCTTCAGATCGCTCTCAAACATGTCATACATCGCCAGGTTCGCGGCAACCGTGTCATTGGTATAAACACCGGGCAATTCAAACACTTCGGTGCGCGGGAACAGGCCCGGCGTATAGCCGTTGACCGTCCAGATGATATCGACAACCCCGTCGCGCGCCTGCTGAACCAGCTCGGGCGGCTTGCCCCCCAGCGACATCGCCGGATAGATTTCAATCTTGACCTTGCCGCCGGAATTCTTTTCGACCTGCTCGGCCCATGGCACCAACATTCTGGTATGCGCCGGGGCCTTGGCCGACAGCAAGTGGTGCAGTTTAAAGGTATATTCTTGCGCGACCGCGCCACTTGCCGAGGCAAGCGAGATCGCCGTTGTGGCCGCAGCGGCCAGTAATATTGTTAGTTTTGACATGTCTGTCTCCTCCCGTTTTTTGGCTTTGGTGCAATTCCCCTTGCACCTGAATACCATACGCACACCCGAAAATGGCGTTGCGCCAGAGTGCGGAAAACCACGGCTTTGCGCCAGTTGGTATCGCAGCCACCCTATTGATTTTAGGTATATTTCGCAATTTTTTAGTTCGGCGGCGGCAAAGTTTCCGACCGCATTTTTGGGCGATTTGCACCCGCCTGTCCCTCCCATGCTGCGATACGCGGCACCCCGTTCGGGAGCGCCGCGTCGATAAATTTTCTGACGATCAGGCGCCGCGGGTGCGCCAGCTGTCGGCATAACTTTCGCGGGCATCGCGCGAATAGGGCACAGCCGAAACCTTGACCCGGATTTCGCACTGAACATGCGGCTCTACCGTGGTCTTGGCGCTGCCGCCATCGGGTTCGCCCCAGACCATCGTCAGCACGTCACCCTCTTTGATTTCAGGGTTCACAAAGCCCAGCGACAGGTGCGACCGCTCGTTATAGGAATAGCCCGAGAACATCGACACGCCGACCATCTGGTCGCCCATCATCACCCGATCCGCCGAGGTTGACGCATAGTTCGACAACGGCAGGTCGATGGTTTTGAAATTGTCGCCGCCCGGCACCAATTGCGACGCGTGCACCTTGGCCACATCCTCGGCGTTCCATTCAAACGTCACCTTGCGGCGATGCGGTTTGTCTTTCATCGCCTCAAGCGCCTTACGCCCGATAAAATCATGGTCAAACTTGACGTAGATGCCATAGCCCAACTCGTACGGGGTGCAGTAATAATCCTCGGCATTGTCCGAAACATAGGAGCCACCGATTGACCCGGTTGCCTCGTATGAATTGGCAGGCAGCCATTCGCGATAAGCGCGCTCAGCCTCGCCGGTGTAAATCGCGGGCAAAGGCGACGGGATCCAGCCGGATTCCAGCGTGTTGGTGGCATAGGCGCGGCTGCCGACCTGAACCAGGCCCAGATCTTTGCCTGCCTCGATGATCGCGGCCCGCACTTCGGCGCTTTCTTCATAAGGCCCCCACAATTCCAGCCCGGGAACACCGGCCATGCCGTGACGCAGCACCTTGACCCGGCGATTGCCGACATTGATCCGGTTGAGATGGAAGAACTTGACGTCTGGTACCGGGCCACCATTCATCCGGTTCAGGATCTCGGTCGCATTCGGCCCCTGCACCTGAAAGCGATAGTGGCGACGGCTTACCGGATTACCGTCCGGGCGCGACGGCGACCGGTCATCGCGCGCAATAACCACGTCATAGCCGCCGGTTTCAGCGTGGAACTGCACCCAGGTGATCGTCGGCGCGCGGCCCACAAGGTTATAGCGGTCGGTGTCTTCGTGAAAGATGATCACGTCGCCGATCACATGGCCGGATTCGGTCACTGGCACAAAATGCTTGGCGCGACCCACTGGGAAATTTTCGAACGAATTGATCGCCAGATAGGACAGCAGTTTCTTGGCATCCGGGCCTTCGACCAGAATTTCGGCCATGTGGTGCGACTGGTCAAACAACACAGCGCTTTCACGCCACGCGCGCTGTTCATCGCGCCAGTTGCCAAATTCCGGCGCCACCACCGGGTAAACATAGGCGCCGATCCGGCTGTTGCGCAGATGGCTGGCTGTGTTACCGGCGGCGTCCAGCACGTCTTGCAGGGTCTTGGGGCTCATTTCTGTGGATTCCTGTTTGGTTTGGGCCGGGTCACCCGGCGACAAGCGATAGTCCGGGGACCTTTTTCATCAGGCTCCGGCCATGGGTCATCACATATTCAAGGTTTTTACGGGCAAGGCGGGCATGTTCGCGGGCGATACTTTCGGCCCGCGCGCCTTCGCGCAGTTCGATGGCTTCCAGTATATTGCGATGCTGTTCCTGCGCCCCGATCAGCGACTCGCGAAACACCAAGCCCCCCGATTCAACATTCAGAAACGCCGAAGGCGACGCCATTGGCAGCCGCGTCGTGCGGTCTATTTCGCGCCGGGTCGTGTCGCTGCCGGACAGGGCAGACAGGCACAGGTGAAAGTCGCGATTCAGATCGGCATAGGCGATAAAATCCAGGGTTTCGGCGCCGGTGCTGACAATCTGGTCCAGCCCCGCAACAATGTCGTGCATCTGGCGCAGCATCGTCGCATCACCGCCGCGTTCCGCCGCCAACCGCGCCGCTGTCCCTTCCAGAACACCGCGCAATTCGATGCCGTCAATCACATCGTCAAAGGAAAAGGTCCGCACCATAAACCCGCCGGACGGCAGACGTTCCAACAGGCCTTCATGTTCCAGATTGTTCAACGCCTCGCGCACCGGGGTGCGTGACATGCCGATCTGTTCGCAAATCGACACCTCGTACAGCCGTTTCCCCGCCTCCAGCTTGCCGTTCAGCACCAAATCGCGCAGCTCTAGCACGGCCTTCAGCGATTGGTTTTTTCCTTTGCGGGGCATCTTTATGTCGACTCGGCCGTTAGGGTTTTCACGCACGAAATGTATACAGGCCGGCGAAGACTGACAAGCATTTTTCAGCTAATGGCGGAATTTCGAATCCTTTGTATACAACTTTCCCGAAATCTCTATTTCTCTTCCGGCGGATCCTTCAGACCCGCCGCCAATTCCCGCGCCCGACAAGTGGTGAATGTTGATGGATTTGATTTTCTCAGCCGGTTTCACCATCTCTGACAGGATCCCCGGCAGGGCCTGCAACCGAGCCTTTTCCATCTCTATCGCTGCAGAGGTCTCAGAGTCCGACTCGAAACTCACTGAATGATTTCATTCCCTTGCAAGGAGGCGGACTACGCGCCTGATATGAGAGATAAGGAGCCAGGCCTCGGCACTGGCGATGGTTTTCT
>JBLINN010000269.1:0-5904 GCA_047639325.1 Paracoccaceae bacterium
CCCAGCCTCTCCGGACATGCCCCCGGATGTCCCCCCAAACCCGACATCACCGACACGCGTCACCACCTCTCGGACCTGAGCACGACCTCATACATCGGACAGAGGTCTCCCTGGAGGTGCAATTCACTGTGAGCGTAAGTTTCAGTCGTTTTCGGTGTAATTACGCTGAGCGGTACAATCACCCCGGATTTTCACGCCCCTGAAACCACCCGAAAAACCGCGTGAAAACCCAAGCCACACGCCGTATTTCCTTGCATATCGCCATAAAAACAAGGCCCGCCGAAACTGCGCATATGACCTTCCGACGCAAAGCCTCGATAACGTAAATTATCGCCAAGAACCGGCACCGGTTTCTGGAAACAGATGATCGATAACGCTTAACCTAAGGAGCGGCCTCTTCCTCCGGTCCAAACTCCATTTCCGCCCGGACATCTTCGATCTCGGCCTTCAGCGCCTCATATTCCCGCATCTTTCGCTGCAGAAACCGCCCAGTCAGTGCGGTTTTTTCCGCAATCCCCTTGGGCGTCAGGAGATATACATATTTCCGCTTGTCATTCGCCTCCTGGAAGTTGCGCATCTTGATGTGGCCTTTTTCGACCAGCGCATTCAGGCAGTAATTGACGCCACCAAGGCTGATGCCAACCGATTTTGCGATGTCGCGTTGACTGCTAGCGGGATTATCCTGCAGCAGTCGCAAAACCCGATAGCGGACATCTTCCGCCTTTATCTGGTTTTTGTTAGGCAATGTTTCCCGATCCCGCGTAAAGATCACCTGCAATAACGGCTACCGCATGGAAGCTTGCACCAGTGGGCTTCTGAGGATAATTCGTTAGCGATATTTCAGAACTGATAGAGATGATGGTTCAGAATCGAACGTTTATCTGAGTCTCACTCTGGGCGAAACCGCTAAACCACTTTGGGGCGAATTTTCTAGAGCGACTGCTCCTCAAATGCCCTCCCACAGGGTTTTGATTTCAGTCCGCCGCTGGAGGCAGTACGTCGGGTTGATCCGGCGCGATGTTCTCTGGGTGCGCGCCGAGATCGTCGTCTGCGGGTTCCATATCGCCTGCGTCGCCGGACTGACCCGCGTCTTCACCCCCATTCGCAACGTCCGGTGCAACTCCATCCTCTTCGCCTTGGGGGCAATGTTGAAAGCATGGTTGCTATCCGTTGTCACCTTGAACTTCTGAGTTCTGATGATCCTGATGCCATTCTCACGCATCCATTGCCCGGCAGGCGATTGCAAAGCAATCTGCCGAGAGCGGGCGGCCCACACGGCGGGACCAACCTTCGGGCCCAATTCCTGCAACTCCTCTGTCATACGCGGGCGACCATAACGTTCACCGCTCAAGCGATGCTGCTCGCGGATATGATCCGCAAAGGCCAACTAGGCCAAGACGGGGTTTCACCTTTCAAGCAGTTTGCGGCCCTCGCAGCATAATTGTGTCAACGAAAGACCCTTCTTCAGCCAAGTGAAAACTTTACGACAGAACCTTGTAATCTCTATTCGCCCTGCCGATACAGAGCGACTTTGATCCTCCGGCTCAAGATGAGGTGGGGCAACCGTTGGCATCACTGGCACCGGCAATTCGCGCGGTGGATCATCTGAAATCTCAACCGGCAAGAAAACATCAGGGTTACAAACTGCAATATCCGCCTGATACGCCGGGTCCCGCAACCACTTGAAATGGAGATTGGCATTCATCGCATAGCGTCGCGAAACCTGTACCGTCGAAACGCCCCGTAGACGCGCCTGATCGCAAATCATCCGCTTCTCATCATCACTCCACGTCCGACGAATACGCTTCTTGCCCAAAATCTCAGCGCCACTGTTGTCCACTTATTTTGGTGGGCACTAAGCCACTCTTGCCCAAGCCATTAGGGGGCCAAGACCGGACGCTCACGGTTTTCAAGGAATTGGTGAGCCTCAAGAAGTGTTGTGGCTAGCCCATCAAAAAAGCCTGGCACGCCAACATCTATAAGGCCGCGAGGAGCGTGCCCTTCTTCTGAAATGATACTTTCGACGGGATTCACATGGAAAAGTGCGGTCGGAGCGTTGAGCAATTCCCTATAGCTCGCGCCTGTTCCGTGCTTGAGCACGTTAATTGCTAGATAATACTTGTGGATCCTATCGGCGAGGTCAGTACGCCCGGAATCTAGGAGCGATGCTCTTAATTTTCGCGAAAACGGACCCCGTTTGAAGTGGTGCTGCATTCGCGCCTCGAAAAGAGTGAACGTATCAACGGCTACCAATTCAAGCGCGACATGCGCCGCGCGAAGGTCTTCAACTTGAGCTTTGGACCCATTCAGCCCTTCCAAATGGTCCCGACCTACCGCAATCTGATCTTCGGACGTCTTTGCATTGGCCTGTGCCGCTGCAACCAGTTCCGGCACACTAAGTGAAGTTTCCATCGTTCATTCTCCTTAAGGTCCCAACCTCCCTTAAGCTAAGCGGCCAGGAATGATAATGGCCAGAAGGATTCATTGTGTGCCCGCATAAAAGTCTTTCATTTGAGGAGATGCTTAAGAGCCGCTATTCGCCGCGCTACAAAAATATGACATCCCGGGCTCAATGCAGCCATTGCCGAGCTTTACACTTAACCCCTAGTTCGACACATATCCCGACACAACCTGCAACAGCTTGAACGCCGTTGCCGCGTCGTTTTCTACTACCGCCAGGAATTCCTTGGCGCCGATCCGCAGGCAGGTCAGCTCGCCTGCCGCCACCATGCTTAGCGCGCGGGGTTCGTTGCGGATCAGGCCCAGCTCGCCCACCAGGGTGCCGGGGCCGACGGTGGCCACCAGTTGGTCGTCGGCGTCATCCTTGGGCAAATACAAGCCCGCCTCGCCCTCGATCACCATATAGGCGCCATCAGTGGGCGCGTCGTCTTTCAGAAACACCACTTCGCCTGCAGGGGCATGATACCAGCGTGCGCCAAAGGCCAGCAGGCGCAGCTGTTTGCGGTCCAACTCGGAAAACAGATCGGTCTGTTCCAGCGCGCGCAGCTTGCGGGCCAGATCCGCGCTGGCGGCGCTGTCTTCGACACTGTCTTCGGGCGCGTCATCGGTTACGATCCGCCCCTGCTGTACCTCGAAAAACACATCGAACACACTTTCGGTTTCGAACTGGTCATTGATGTATATCAGGGTTGTTTCGGGCAGCAATGCGCGCAAATTCCGGAACACCGCCACCTGGGTCTTCATGTCGTAGCTGGCCAGCGCATTGTCCAAAATCAGGATATCAGGGCGCTTGATCGTCGCCCGGCTGAACGACAGCGGTTCGGCAAATAGCGCGGGCAGGTTGGCACCGCTGAGGGCAATTGGCACGTCGTAAATCAGCTCGACCACCAGTTCCTTGGCGCCATTCTGGGCCAGAACCTTGGCAATAAGACGTCGCAGATCGTCGGCCTTGCCACCTGCATCCTGCGAAATCCGCCCGAACAGCGCGTTTTCCAGCACGGTCAAGCCGGGGGCAAAAGCCGCGACGTCCAATGGGGCAAACAGGTCGCCCAGACTGCGCATTAATTGCGCCGAATGGCTTTGGCGCAGCGCAACAATCCGCGTCCGGATATCGTCAGAAAACCCCGGTCCGATCTGCTCGGCCGAGATCTGGAACTGCACCGTCAGCAAATGCGCCAGCTCTGTCTGGCTCAGGGCTGCCGCCCCGTCAGCACGTGTCTTTTCCACCAGATCCACGGCGGTTTCATAGGTTTTTGCATCCAGCCCAAGATTGCGAAACAGCGGATGGTCGGTACCATCCAGCCCGAAAATCTGACGCAACATGTCAATGACATTGCGCGTCAGCGCCACCAAATCTTCGTCCAACTTCAATGCGCGCATCTGCGTCAGAAACTCTGTCTGTTCGGCCATCAGCGCAGAGGTGATCGGCTGACGTGGCGTGCCAAACAGCAGGTTTTCGGCCACAGGCAGGGCCGGGTTATAGTGATCCGGGTCCAGGAAAAACACATGCCGGTCCAACCCGGCCTCTTGCACCGCAGCCTTGACGTCGGCGCGCAGGGACACCAGTTTGGCGGCCAGGTCGGGGTGAGCAGCGTCCTGACACACCTGTTCCAGCCCGCGCCGGAACAGCGCGGTGCCGCTGCCCATCCCGTCTATCAGCCGCAACCACCAGTCGCGCAAATCGCCACCGCTTTTGAAACCGGCAATTGAGGGATCCAGCCAATCTGCATCATACGGATCGGGGCTGTTGCCAGCGCGCTGGGCCTCTTGATAGGCCTTGACGTTCACCGCGCCGGATTGGGGCCGGAAATTCATCGGCATCATCACGTTTTTCCCAAACGTGCCCTGAAACATCAGTGGGCGCGATGATGCATGACCGATCCGCGCCGCAATCACCGCCTGATGCAGCCCGGTCATATCCTGCCCTGCCACCTGAACCGAGCCGTTAGTCGCCAGCAATTCGCGCGTCAGCAATTCGCCCAGCGCACGCCGGTCTTCTTCGCTGGGCGCGGCAATGCCCACCACGGACCCGGCGGGCAGCACCGCATTCAGATCCTCGAGCACCAGATTGCCATCCGCGTCGCGCACCGTCACATGGTCCAGCACGATGTCGCCACTCAGATGCGGCACCTCGTCGGGGGCGTCGTCAAACAGCGCCTCGTCCACCATGCCCGGCGGGGCAAAGCGTTCGGTGATCACCTCCCAGCGCAGGGCCATATCCTGGGTCTGGTTGTAATAGGTCAACAGCTCTTTCCAGGGCGATGACAGGTCCTTGTAGGCCGCCAGCGCTGCCACCAGCGCGCCCAGCGTCACCGCGCCTTGCAGCACCAGATAGCCACCGATGGAAAAGAAAAAGAACGGTGTCAGCTGCGAAATGAAGTTGTTGATGAACTTCATAAAAAACTTTTTCTGGTAGATTTCAAAGCGGATATCAAACAGCCGCCCCAGCCGGTCGGTAACCCCCGCCATCCGATAGCGCCAGCCGCCATGGGTGCGCAGCGCACTGGCCCCCGCAGCGCTTTCGCCGATTTCAGCAGCCAGTGCGCGCACCTCTTTGATCCGGATCTTGTTCAGCAGGTTGATCTGCTTTTGCAGGCGTGGGATCAGCCAGGCCTGCAACGGGATCAGCGCCACTGCCGCCAGCCCGAACCAAATGCTTTGCAAAAACAGGAACGACAGGATGGTGATCATCTGCCCGGCCTGCAACACCGGCTGGCTGATCGCATCGCCCATCAGCCCGCCCATCGGCTCGCTTTCCGCTGTCACCATCGACACCAGCTCGCCCTGGCTGACACGTTCAAAATACGGCCTGGGAAAGCGCAGGATGCGGGCGATCAGCATATAGCGGAACCGCCGCAGCATTCGTTCCGACAACACACCCTTCATGGTGTTGATTCGCATCTTCATCAGGCCATGCGCCAGCACCGCCAACATAAACCCAAAGCATAGCACGCCCAAAAAGGTCACCTGCCCAATCTCGCGGCCCATCACCAAGACAGTGTCGCTTTGCGCGCCAATGGCATCGTTGATGATCCGCTTGGGCAGTTCCAGCGTCAGGTACAACAGCGGAAACAACGTCATTGTCACCATCAGCAATATCAGCTGATCGCGTTTTGAATGTTTCCAGATAAAGCTGAACAGTGAACGATCTATGGCTATGCTCCGGTCTTGTCGGCAGTATCGGGCAAGGCCTGCCCCGTCAAACGCCCGATACGCGTAACTTTTCGACCCTAGCAAGGCAACCGGCGCACACGCAATTGTTTTGATCCGTACCCTGCGCAGGCTGATTGTGCGCGGGCTGGTTTACACTGCCTGCAAAATCCCCTTAAGCTGATTCTGCACACGCATGCCAAACGCACATGCCAGACACACGTAAAGGAGACCGGTCTTGCCGGGTATCGTCAGCACAATCCTGTTGTTGTTCTGCCTTTTGCAGATCAAACA
>JBLINN010000270.1:0-5898 GCA_047639325.1 Paracoccaceae bacterium
CCGATGCGTCAGAGAATGGGTTGCAGCACGAAACCAGTTCGCTATCTTATACCCCGAACGGTTCAATAAGTGACCCGTTTTAACCGCATGGGCCAATCCCCATACACAGAGTTTCGGATACTCCCTGTTTGTCTTCAAAGTATTCTTGCTTCCAGCGCTGCTTTTGGGGGGATTTTTCGTGGTTGTCAGGTTTGTGGCCCATCGCCAATGGGAAAGGCCACAAGCCTGACAACTACTTAGCCGCCCTTGCGCCCGAAATCGTCGGTGGTCACAACGCCGTCACCGCTGCGGTCCATCATGGTGAACCAATCTGTCGCCCTGGAAACGAACTCGTCCCGCGAGACCTGCCCATCACCGTTCACGTCGTTGAATTCGCGCATCATCGCCTTATCGACGCCCTTCATCGCCCCCTTTTTGTGACCACCTGCATTGGTGTCCATGTCAGTCCGGCGGGTTTCGTCGAACAAGTCATATTCGCTGGCGTTCAACAGGCCGTTTTCATCGCTGTCGAACATGTAAAACAAGTCGCCGCGCTTTTCCTGAGCCTCGGCCAGAGTCACCTGACTGTCGCCATTCATATCCCAGTTTTCGATGAAATGTGCGCCCGGTTGGCCTTGTTGGGCATAGGCCGAGGTGGCGATAAGCAGGGCAGCGGTGACAGACATAATTCCACGGATGGGCATAGCGGGACTCCAATACATTCCGGTTGATGTATGTGTGTAACGGATGGCCCTCCGGGTTCCGTCGCTACACCCTGACGCAGGCAACGGTCAGGCTGACAATTCGTCGAAACAGGTCAGTGCTTTGGCGGCGTACATCAAGGACGGCCCGCCGCCCATCTGGATGCACATGCCCAGAACATCCGCGACTTCTTCGCGGCTGGCGCCAACCTTGATAAGCGCCTCGATATGCAGGCCGATACAGGGCTCGCAGTGGTCGGCCACGGAAATGCCAAGAGCGACAAATTCCTTGGTGTTGGCATCCAGCACACCGCCTTCTTTGGCGGCCTTGCCCAATTCGTTAAAGGCGCGGGTGGTGTCGGGGATGGTGCGGTTCAATCCGCGCAGATCCATGCGGATCGCGCTCAGCTTGTCTGACCAGTTCATCATAGACCTCTTGTTGGTGTGATTGATGTCACGGGTCTTGTGGACGTGGCGGGGTACCGGGTTCCTTGATCTTGATCAGAAAGCTGGGATCTTGATCAGAAAGCTGGTTTTTGTGCGATCAGCGCCAGATTATTTGCGGGCATCTCGATCACGTCGACCATGTCCAATCCGCCGCCCTGCAACAGATCCATCGTGTCGAAATCGTCCTTATAGCCGATCTCGGGGTCATGGATGATCAGGCTGGCGTGAAACCGGGCGTCGCCATCGCTGGTCAGCTCGCCGCCGCGCATGAACGGCCCGTAAATCACGAACGTCCCACCGGGAGCCAAGGCTATCGCCGCCTCGGCAATCAGCACTTGTGCCTCGCGGCCGCTGATCAGGTGGAGAAGGTTCGACAGCAGGATCAAGGCCTGCCCGCCGTGTCGTGCGCCCCATCCCGGCGTTGCGGCGTTCAGGTTCAGGGCGGCGGCGATATTGCCAAGCCCTGCGGCGGCGACATAGCTGTCAATGCTGGCGCGCCGGTCGCTGTCAATTTCCGTGGGCTGCCACTGCAACCCGGGGAAATGCGCGGCATAGGCGATGACGTGCTGCCCGGTGCCGCTGGCCAATTCCAGCGCTGTGCCGGTAGCGGGCGCGATCCGTTCCAGAAGGTCACAGATAGGGCCGACATTGCGGGCCGCCGATGGCGCGACAAGCTTTGCGTCCTCGCCATTGTGGGCGATACTGGCCGTTTCGGGAAGGGGACGAGACATTGAAACACCCTTGCATATCTTGCTGGCGGACCCGGCGGGCCCTTTGACAGCCGCCCCAAACCTGACATGTCACGACCCGGCTGAAAAGGCCGAAACCGCCCCAGAAACGCGCCAGACAATTCGGTTGTCAGTCCTGGGTGCCTGGCTCATACTGCGGGTCAAAGCAACAGACCAGCTGCAAAGGTATCTTCAATTTGGCCCAAGTTGAAATGCATCCGATGGCGCCCGAACACCTTCCAAGCTTTATCGCGGCGGCCGATGGCAGCGATTTTCTGTTCAACGTTATGGCAGTGTTCACGATTGGATTGATCCTGCTGATTGGTGTGTTCTACCTGACGCTTCATTCCATGCCGGAACGTATGGCGCATGACAGCAATCATTCGCAGTTACAGGTCGTGGGTATCCTTGCCTTGCTGGCATTATTTACCCACAACAGCGCGTTCTGGATCATCGCCATTCTGGTTGCGGCCTTCCGGATGCCGGACTTTATGTCCCCGATAACGTCGATCGCAAAATCGCTGTCGGTGATAGCAAAGCAAGACAAGTCGGCGGATGTTTTGCCCGGCCCAGACCCCGACCCATCCGACGAACCGCCGGGCAAGCCGACGCCGACCGAACCTGTAGCTGAAGGCGCGCATTAACCATGCTGGAAACTCTGATCTGCGCCGTCTTCACGCTGTTGCCTGATTACCTGTTCCGCCGCTATGTGCAAGGCAAGCGAATTGGTCACGAAATCACATTCTTTTCCATGTGGTACGAATTGCGCTGGGGGCTTGTGACCTGTTTTATGGCCACCACCACGGTCATCACGCTGCTGTTTTATTTTCACCCCTCAACCAGCGCGGTGTCTTCGTATTTCCGCACTGTCACCATTCTGCCCGAGGCCGGTGGCCGTGTGGCCGAGGTGTTTGTGGAAAACAACAAGACCGTCCAAGTGGGTGATCCGATTTTCCGCCTGGACGCGTCCAGCCAAGAAGCCGCCGTTGAAACCGCCAAAAGAAAAGTGAAGGAAATCGCCGCATCGATTGAAATCTCGGGTTCGCAAATTGATGCGGCTGAGGCAACGGTCGCGCAGGCCCAGGCGGCTTATGACCTCGTCGAAGCGGATTATCTGCGCCAAAAGGAATTGCTCGACAAAGGGTCACCTGCGGCGAATCCGGCCGAAGTGGAACGCCAGGCAAATCGCCTGCAGGAACGCGAGGGTCAAGTTGAAGCCGCACAAGCCAATCTGGAATCCGTCCGGGAAAACATCGAAATTCTGCTGCCCGCGCAAAAGGCCAGCGCCACCGCCGCGCTGGAACAGGCCAAGGCCGAGCTGGAAAAGACTTTGGTTGTTGCGGGGGTTACGGGCCGTGTGGAACAGTTCAACCTGCAAGTCGGCGATTTTGTCAGCCCGGTTTTGCGCCCTGCCGGCATTCTGGTGCCGTCCGATTCAGGCCGCACCCGGTTTCAGGCTGGGTTCAATCAGCTTGCCGCGGGCGTCATTCGCCCCGGCATGGTGGCCGAGATCGGCTGTATGGCGAAACCGTTCACGATTATCCCCATGGTGGTTGTCGGCACACAGGATGTGATCCCGTCGGGCCAGTTCCGCCCCAGCGACCTGTTGCTTGACCCCAAGAACAGCCCCGAACCGGGGTCGATCATTGCCTATCTTGAACCGCTTTACCCCGGCGGCACCGATCATTTGCCACCGGGCAGTAATTGTATCGCCAACGCTTATACCAGCAACCACGACCGGCTGGAGAACGAAGAGATGGGCACCGGCAAGCGGGTGCTGTTCCACGTGATCGACACCATTGGCATCGTCCACGCCGCCGGTCTGCGCCTGCGGATGCTGTTGTTGCCGGTTACCAATCTGGTGTTCTCGGGCGGGCATTAGGGCCGGGATTAACGGGCCCTAAGCCGCATCAATACCGCCACCGCCACCGTCAGCGCCAGAACCAAAAGTTCGGCGATGACACCGGCAGACCAGATACCCGGCTCTCCGATCAGATAGGGCAGGGCAAGGGTTAGCGGGATCGCAAAGACAAAGGTGCGCGAAAGGTTTAGCACCGCCGCCCGCATCGCCTCGCCAATGGCCTGAAAATAGGTGGCGACCATCATCAGCGGGCCAAACAGGAACAGTGTCAGCGTGCCAATTGGCAGGATGCGCGCCAGCTCGCGTTGCATCATCACATCATCGACAAAGACGCTGCCAATCGTCGGCGCCGACAGATGAAAGATCAGCTGCATCCCGACGCAATACCCAAAGGCAACCACCAAGGTGATGCGTGTCGCGGCGCGGGTGCGGTCCCTGCGGCGTGCGCCAAAATTATTGTCAACAATGGTCTGAAACGCCATACTCATCCCCAGCAGCGGCAGAAACATGAAGGTCATCAGCCGGGTCGTAATGCCAAACGCGCCGCTGATTGCCTCAAACCGGTCTCGGGCCCAGATTTGTAGGCTGATCTGGGTGATACCCGTCGACAGCGAAAGGCCAATATACCCCAGACTGGACGGCGCCCCAGTGCCAGCAAGTCACGACAATAGGCGGGGGCGGGCATTGGTGATGGCCAGTTGAGTCCGGCGCTGTGATTGGCGCGATAGGCCAGCAGGGCGGCGATGGCACAGACCTGCGCCAGCACCGTGCCCCAGGCCGACCCTTCGACGACCCAGCCGATTTGCACCAAAAACAGCCAGCCAAAGGCGATGTTCAGTAAGGCCGACAACAAGGTGATCGCCGCCATCGCAGGCAGCAACCCTTCGGCGCGCAACGCATCCAGTTTGATGCCAAGGAAAAACGCCAGCAACGCGGTGTAAATCAGGATCGACAAATAGGCATGCCCCATGTCCGCCAACTCCTGCGCGCCATTGGCGATCCACAGCGCCAGCGATGACCCGAACGTCGCAAACCCGGCCATCAAGGTCAGGCAGACCAGCAGCGAAAATTGCAGCGCGCTGGAAAAACCCTTTGCGCCTCGTCGTGGTCGTCAGCCCCCAATGTGCGGGCATAGATCGATGAAAACCCGGCAGAAACCAGCGTCGAGAGGGCGACCAGCAGCATGTAAAGTGGCAATATCATGTCACAGATGCCGCCGTGCACGACAGCCAAATGGTGGATGAATTACCGACGCGGGGCAACACCGGCTCCGATGTCTGGGCGGATGCCGCCTATCGGTCAGTTGAGATCGAGACGACGCTGAAGGCCAGGAAGCTGACCAGCCACACCCACCGCAAGGGTAAACGGGGCAAACCGCTGACCGAGCAGGCGCAAAAGAGCAACCGAACCAAATCCACCCTGCGCGTTCGGGTCGAGCATATCTTTGGTGCGCAGGTCAACGACATGGGAGGCACCCTCGTGCGGACCAACGGCTTGGCGCGCGCCAGGGCCAAGATCGGGATAAAGAACCTCGCCTACAACATGCGCCGTCTTGGGCAACTGGCACGTCTCAAACCGTACCCGGTATGAAATAAGGGCAACCAGAACTGCGGATCAGGCCGCGAAGCGCCGCGAAAGGCTACGCGACAGACACAAAATCACCCAACAGCCCGCTAGTCAGCGGTCCCCCACAAAATTCAAACCGGTCGCACCGAGGTGCGGCGCTGAAAACTCAATAAATCGAGGTGCCCTCTACTTCTTTTTAGCTATTCCAGCGAACTGCCAATAGAAACATTTTGACGGTGTATAGCCGAGGATGGGATCAAAGCGAGTGAGTATAGATCTCACCGGTCCGAAACGAAAGAATGCCGACAAAATATTCGAAATCCTAAACCACTTAGTCTCTTTCAGATCAAAATACGATCTCATCAGTCGCAAATCAGAAAATGTAAACGGGCGTTCATCAACTGTTCGCGCAGTGGGCGCGGCTGCTCGATACAGTTGAAATAAGGGGTTTGTCCCCACGGGTTCTCGAAAAACAAGTGAGCCGCCGGCCTTCAAAATTCGCGAAACCTCCGAGAAAACTTTTTTCAAGTCCAAATGATGAAGCAAAGAGCTTAAACTCAAGTTTCCAGTGCAACACCCGCGGCCCAAGGGGCATAGGATGTTGCGATGGACAGAC
>JBLINN010000271.1:0-5886 GCA_047639325.1 Paracoccaceae bacterium
GCGATATCTTGCGGAACCGTTGCATTGCCGGGAAACAAAACGCGCGTATTTTCGGCGGCGCGGGCGCGCAAGGCGTCGGGGTCATAGGCCGCCCCAAGACGCGACAGGTCGGCAACGCTGATCGGGTTATCCGGGCCATGCAGATGCGCAGCGAATGAGCGGGACAGGATGGCGTTGCTGGCGCGAAATCCGGACCCTTTCTCGCCGATCAAAGCGTGAAATCAGCTATCAGGGCATCCGTCGCGGGCGCTTCCTGCGCCTCAGCCTGCGCCGCAACGCTGCACAACACAAACAGGGCGTAAACCGCCCAGACGGCAACAATTGACCCGAAAACCCTCATACCTCGCCCTGCCCTTTTACGTCGCACCAAGCGCCCAGCGCGCGCAAACCGCCCAGCCCCGCGACCAGCCCCAGTGTGGCCCATGGATGATCCGTCAGAACATACCACCCCACGACCAACCCCGTCACCAGCGCCGCACCAAGCGAGAAATCAAAGCCCCGGATGAACCTGCCCGCCAAGATCGCTGGCAAACGGAAACGGCAGCCACAGCGCCGGATGCGCCGCCAGCGCCCCAAGGCCAAGCCCGGCGATCACGGCCAATGGCCGCTGCACCCGGTGAAACAGGCGCCACACCCAGACAAAGCAAAACAGCGCCAGCGACGCGGGCAGCAACAAGCCCGGCCAGACCGGTGGCCAGGCTTTTGCGGCCAAGATAAATGCGCCGACATTCAGCGCCAACATAGCGCCAATTGCAATGCCGAGTTTGGGGGTTTGTGGCGTCTTACAGTCAGTCATCATGATCCTGAAGGCTATGCAGTTCCTGCTGGCCGCTGTAAAAACCCGACCCCACTGAAAGCAAATGAACATTGACGTAATCTGCGCCTAAACCCCATCGGCATCGGGATGCGCAATCAGCTGCAAGGCATCGGCAAAGACCAAGGCCGCGGCCTGCGGCACGTCGCGCCAAGGCGCATGCGTATAGGTCAGACCCGCCCCCAGCAGCACCAACATCAAGGCCGGAACCGACCCTGCCGCCATCCGGTCCTGCGACACACCGGTTGATACAACCAGTGCCGCCAGCCCCGTTGCCCCGACAATCGAAGCCAGCCCAATGGCAAATATCGCAACCCTTGCGCCCCCGCATTCACCGATAATGACCTGAAACTCGCGGTCCCGCGCCGCCAACCGTTCCAGAATTGCCGCCATCAGATCCAGCTGCGCCACCCCATCCGGGTCTGCCGCCGGGTTGCCGAGGCCACCGGTATAGCTGATAGATTGCTTATCACCACGCTTGGCCGTCATCAGGTCAAGACGGCGCATCCGCGAGGCTTTGACCTTGTGTTCGACAAACGCGACCTTGGTGATGTCGGCCCAGCCAAGCTGCCATTTTTCCGCGCCGTGACTGTTGGTACACACCAGCGCTTCTTCACCCAGTGTGAAATGCAGCCGCCCCACCAGCAGTGCCGGTTTGAAGGAAAAATCGCCAATCTTCTGGCCCGGGGTATCCGGGTTATCCGCATCCCGCCCCTTCATTTCCTTTCTGCCCTTGCGCTGAAAGGAAGCCAATCGGCGGCGCGTAGCAGATATGCTGCCACCGGGCCGAATGAGGCAGCGCGCGACGGCGCAGGGTCGGCCAGCGCGGTCAGAACAGAGCGCGGCGCGCCCGGTTCGGCGGGTACGGCGGGTACGGCGATCACGATCAGTTCTTCCCGGCCCGCGCGGTGAGCGAGGTGTTTTTCAGATGCACCCACAATTGATCACAAGGCGCGATGCGATGCTCATCCCGCACCGGTCGGACCTCGCGGTTTGAGACAGCCGTGCAGCCTTCCGCGTCGCCCGTCGCCTTGCGGTGGCCAACCTCAACCGCCAGCCCGGATTGCGATTGCGATTGCAGCAGCGCCGACATCCCCGAATTGCCCCCCGGCAACAGGGCAGCGCGCAGCCGGTGCACCCGGGCGGCGCGATCCAGCGATTGGGCTAAATCAGCCGCGCCCATGCGTGCGGATGTGCCAAGCCCGTAAGGGTCCAGCACGCCGACTGCCTTGGTCAGGGCCAGCACGCCATCCGTCAGGACCAGACCAATGTCAAAAGGCTGAGCGTTAAGTTCCACGCCATCCAACGCGTTGGTCTTGGCGATCTGCGCCACCATCGTGATCAAATCCTCATAGGAATGACCATCACCCGGATCCGCCCGCATCGGGGTCGAAAACCGCACATGCGCTGGCAGGCCGGGCGCGATCTGCTCCGCAAACCCGGTTTTTGGCGCCGCGCCTTCGCTGATCTGCAACGTGGCGCTGCGCGGGGTGATCTGTGTGATAACGGCGCGCGCGACACGGTCCTGCGATGTGGGGTCGGCAAACAACGCCAGTTCCGCGCCGCTATGCAACCCGGCCAACAGCCCCGCTTGCAAAAGCATCCCTTGCGTCGCAATGCGCGGTGCGGGCGGGGTTACGGTGCCAAAGACCGGCGCGTGCAGCATTGGCCCCACGGCATCCGGTGTTTGGCTGCCGCCTGCCGCCTTGATTTCCGCTTGCGCCACCTGCATCGCCTGTTCCCAGGTCAGAACCGGGGTTGATTGCAGGGTTTGCGCCAGCACGCGGGTGAACCCGCCGCACCAATTGGCCGAATCCTCTTTGGCGCCCAACGGATATTCGAACGCCCGCTCATCCGCTTGGGCGGCGTAGAGAAACACAAATTCGCCGGATAACGGCGGGGTTGGGGGCGAGGTTTGCGCCGTTTCCCCCGACAGGTCCGGTATGTTCAGCGCCTCGGGCGACACGGTGCGCGCCACGCCCTACCCGCCTAGCGCCCGGAACCCGGAACCCGGAACCCGGTTGCTGCATGGCAAGCATCAAGGATCACCACCAGCCCGGCACCAGTGGCGGTGATCGCGGCGGCTTTGGCCTGAAATTCGTCATCGACAACCGCGTTTTCCACCGACCGACTGCTGTCAGACCAGCCCTTGGCATCGGCTGGCAGGAATATCTCGTCATATCCACCCATCTCGTCACCGCTAAGATCCGGCGCCTGGGTGCCGTGGCCAGAGAAGTAGAACAGCACCTGATCGCCCGGCCCACTGATTGCCGCCAGATGATCCAACGAGCCCAGAATTGCAGCGCGGGTGGGCACGGTGCCGTCTTGCGACAAAACCGTAATCTGATCAGCCGCGACACCCCGCGACACCAAAGTTTCGCGCATCAGACGCACATCGTTGCGCGGGCCTTTCAGGTCCGCATCCAGATACAGGTAATCCGACACCCCCACCAACACCGCCCGCACCGATGGCCCCGGTTCGGCATGGGCCCCTGACGACAACAGCACCAGCGCAAATATCGCCCACCGCAACCTCAATTGCTGACCGGTGTGATGCGGGTTGCCCCGGCGGGTGGTTTGGCTGGCCCGCCCTGTTCAATGGATCGTAAAAACCCGTTGAATTCCGGGTTTTGCCATGTCGATAAACGCCCGGCCAATATCGCCAAATCCACCTGTTCGGCTTCCAGTTTCAGGCGTGTTGGGATGCCGTTCAGCTGATCTTGCATGCCCTCATCCAGCCCGTCAAAAGACACCTCGCCGATGAACAGTTTCACATCCTCGCAATCCCAATCCTTCAACGTGCCGCGCAACTGGCGCACCTTGTCCAGCGGCAATTCACAGCGATAATCAATCAGATCGACATCGCCAGCGCCGCCCCACCGGGGCCTTTCTTGCGTTGGGTCCAGTCCGGATCACTTTCAACACCTGCATCAGCCACCAGAAACAGCAGACGGTTCAGCCGCACGGCCTGTTCGGCGTTCAGCGGACCATAAGGGTTTTGCGCCCGCGCGCGTTACCGACAGGGCGATGGTGCCGAAATTGTCGGTGACCCCACCATCCAGCAATTTGACATATCTCACCTTTTTCGGGTCAGCATAGGCTTCCAACACCTTGCCATGCGCCTTTAGGGTCGCCGTGGCCCCGGGGTTGAAACGCGCCGAAGTCAGCCAGTCGGGTTCGGTGTAATTGCAGGCTTTGGTGTGGGCCTCCAGCACGATGCGGCTGAATACCAGCGGGAACGCGGCTGACGCAGCAACCGCCTCGGACAGAGGCAGTTTCGACAAGTCGCTGCACAGCGCATCAAAGGTTTCCGGCGAGAACAGAAAGCTGGTGCGGTTGGCCACATCGGCGGCGTTGATCCAGGTGATAATGTCGGATTTACGCGCCAGATCGCCAAAGGTTGCGCCATGAAACAGCGATTCATCCAGAAACCGCCCGAAGGTCTTGCGCCCATTCGCCCCGCCGGACAGCCCGCGCGCGATGGTGACCGGGTTATAGGCCGAATTGGCCATGTATTTCTCGGCGTCCTTGATCAGGAATCTCTCGCGATAGCCGTTCACGCCCTTTGGCCCGGTATAGCCGAAATAGGCCGCCGTGACCGACCCACCAGACACCCCGGTGACCAGCCGCACATGTGGCAGCAATCCAAGCGGGTTCGACGGCGACCGCCCCCGCTGATTGCAGCTACTGCAACATCCCATAGGCAAAGGCCGAGGCCCGCATGCCACCGCCCGAAAAGGCCAGCCCGACAAACAGCGAGTCATCGGCCAATGCATCGCTTGCGACGTAGTCAAAGGCTGCATTCTGGCCGTCGCGCATCGCGACGTTGATCGGATCATTGGTGATAGCACAGCCAGCCAATGCCAAGGCAGCAAGGGCAAGGCGCGTTTGAATGCTGGTCAGGGGCGTGCGCGACTCATGGGCGATGGTATCGCTTAGATGGTTGGTGGCGCGGTGCAGCGCCTCGATCCGGTCCAGCATGGCGTGAATATGCGTCTCCAGCAGGCCAAATTCATCGCCGACCTGTCCCCCGGCAGCCGTGCTGCCAGATCACCCCTGGCAACCTGATCGGCCAGCCGGTTGATCCGCGTGATCCGGGTCAGAAACCAACGGCTGGTGAAATGGCCGACGATCAGCGCCACCAGGGCAATACCCAGAACCACCGCCGCAAACACCCCGCGCAGATTGGCCAATGTCTGGTCCATCCCCGCCGATGAGCGCGCCACCCACAAAGGAAAGCCCCCTGCAAGCGTGCACGCCACGCCCAGATAGGCCTGTCCATCATAAGTAAACGGGATCAGCGCGGTTTGCAGGCCTTCGGGCAGCTGCGCAATCGCCCCGGTCCAGTCGCCACCGGTTTCGGCCAGAACCCTACCCGCGCGGTCCATCAGCGTCAGCAACAGATCGCCCCCCGGATCGGCCAGCTTGCGGCACTCAATCGCCTGACGCACCGCGATCACCCGGCGCTGGTCATACAGCGCGTCAAACCCGGCCATATCGGCCAAAACCAGCTGCTGCTGGCGCGCCTGCAGGTCGCGTTTGACCACGGCGTATTGCACCGCCAACCCCAGAACCGAGATCACCAGAACCGCCGCCGCAATCCCTGCCGTCAGGCGCTGTCCGGTGGTCAGACGCACCCGGCTATTCCGCTGTCTACACAGGGTTCGGCACAGGCGCGCGGGCCGGGGCGAACACATAGCCCTCGCCACGTTCGGTGTGCAGAACTGGGCGCTTCATCACCGTTTCCAGCTTGCGGCGCAACCGGCTGACATGCACGTCCACCACGTTGGTTTGCGGGTCAAAATGCAGGTTCCAGACAGCTTCCAGCAATTGCATCCGCGTTACCACATCGCCGCTGTGGCGGGCAAAGAACATCAGCAGATCAAACTCTCGCGGGCTAAGCGGCACATTGAAGTGGTCCTGCTTTTCTGAACGGGTTTGCGGCAAAGCTACGTGTATCAGGTTTGATATTCATGCCGCTTTCTTGATTGCCTTGCTGTCGCAAGTATGCGGCGTCCGGCGCTCGCTTATCAAGGGCCGTGTGCGGACGCTCTGCGTTGATACCGGCTGGC